>JAUZQR010000237.1 GCA_030950865.1 Mariprofundaceae bacterium
ATAAGGCGGCATGGCTTCTAACAACGCTTGTTTGGCAATCAATACACCAACACCTGTTGGACCGTACATTTTATGCGCCGAGGTGACATAAAAATCAACATCCAAAGCTTGCACATCCACCGCTATATGTGCCGCAGCCTGCGCACCATCCACCAGCACTTTCACACCGACAGCATGGGCTTGTTGAATCATTGTCTCAATCGGATTAATCGTGCCCAATGCATTGGACATATGCACTACACCAAGCAGCTTGGTGCGCTCGGACAATAATGATGCAAAGGCATCCATGTCCAATTCACCCGCCTGATTCATCGGAATAACTTTCAATACAGCGCCTGTGCGTTCACACAACATCTGCCACGGCACGATATTGGAATGATGTTCCATATGTGTAATCAGGATTTCATCACCCTTAGCGATATTCGCGCCACCCCAAGATGATGCAATTAAATTGATACTTTCGGTTGTACCACGTGTAAAAATGACTTCTTTGCTGGACTTTGCATTGAAGAAAACACGAATAGTCTCGCGCGATGCTTCATAAGCCGCTGTTGCCCGCTCAGAAAGTGTATGCACACCACGATGAATATTCGAATTATCTTTCTCATAATAATCCCGAACGGCATCAATCACACACTGTGGTTTTTGGGTTGTTGCAGCATTGTCCAAATACACCAATGGCTTGCCATACAGGCTTTGGTGCAAAATGGGGAAATCACTGCGAATCTTTTCAATATTCATCATTCATCCAACAAGCCTTCAATATCTTCGCTGTGTGGAAGCTTGGCGAAGGCTGCTTTTTCAATATAACGACGCACTGTCGCATTCGACATGTTTGCCAGCACTTCATCGGCAAATGCAAAGGTTAAAAGCTCTTGTGCAGCTTCTTCAGAAACCCCGCGCGAGCGTAAATAAAACAATTGTTTATCATCCAACTGCCCCACTGTTGCACCATGCGCACATTTTACATCATCATTATAAATTTCTAATTCGGGTTTGGTGTCAATTTCAGCATGCTTGGAGAGCAACAGGTTACCATTGGACTGTGCAGAATCGGTTTTAATCGCGCCTTCATGCACCACAACCTTACCATTAAACACACCATGCGAACGACCATCCAAGACCGTACGGTAATTTTCGCGACTGGTACAATGCGCTGCAGTGTGGTCAACACGGGTATGGTGATCGACATGTTGACGACCATCCAGCACAAACAAACCAGTCAATACACATGAGGCACCTTGCTCGGATAGGTTTACCACAAGATCGGTACGCGATAGCAATGCACCAAGCTCAACACCATGAAAGGTGTACGATGAATCACGCAACTGCTTCACTTCAACACGAGCGACATGTGATTGTTGCTTGCTCTCTTGCTG
>JAUZQR010000238.1 GCA_030950865.1 Mariprofundaceae bacterium
TTTCTCTACCCCTGACGCTGCATAAATTCTTGTGCAACCTGCAAATAAGCCTTCGCTCCAGCAGATCGAATATCATGATACATCACAGGAACCCCATAACTCGGAGCCTCCGACAAGCGTACGTTTCTTGGAATAACCTGCTGATACACTTGCTGACCAAAATATTCCCGCACCTCACCCTCAACCTGCTGTGCTAAATTATTCCTTCGATCCACCATGGTTAGTAGAATACCATCCATAAGCAAATCAGGATTTAAAGCACCCCGAACACGGCGAATAGTATCCATAAGTTGGCTCAAACCTTCCATAGCATAAAACTCTGTTTGTAATGTAATCATCACCGCATCTGAAGCCGTTAATGCATTCAATGTCAAAATATTCAACGCTGGAGGGCAATCAATCACCACATAATCAAAAGGTTTGCCTGTATACGCCGCAAAGGCCTTTTGTAAGCGATGCTCACGTTTATCTTTATTTACCAGTTCAACTTCTGAACCAGCCAAGTCCATCGTGGCAGCAAGCAACGATAAGTTTTCACACTCTGTTTCCACGATAGCATCTTGTAAGCTGCTATCGCCCATCAGTACCTCATACATACCTGATTCAATCTCTTTCTTATCAACACCCAAACCCGATGTGCTATTTCCTTGAGGGTCCAAGTCCATCAATAAAACTCGCTTTTCTAATACAGCAAGTGATGCCGCAAGGTTAATACTGGTCGTTGTTTTACCGACCCCGCCTTTTTGATTGGCAATTGAAATCACCCGTCCAAGATTATGATGTTTCACGTGAAACCCCTTCCCTGTCAAAATATATCCCAAACATGACTACCTCAGCCAAGAGTAGCACTGTATCTGCTGCGCCTCAATTGCATCGACATCGCCAAGGTCATTCAAAGCCCATCCGTCAACATCAACTGATGGCTGCTCTCTCGGAACAGGGAACACTGCAATAGCTTTATTATTCACATGCGGCGAACACATATCCAGCAATCCCTTCACATTGGTTACAGCCCGCGCCACACACACATCCACAGATAGTGGTGGTAAATCATTAATGTCGGCATCATAAACTTCCACATTCAATTCCAACACTCGTCCCAAATGTCGAAGGAACTCTGCTCGTTTTTTGCGCCGTTCAACCAATACGCCCTGCAAATGAGGTTTGGCAATTAACAGTGGTATGCCAGGAACGCCCATGCCACTACCAATATCCAACAAGCGCCCCTCATCTGGCATCCAGCTTGTCAAAGCCACTGATGGCTGTACAAAACGCCGATTGAATACACTGGCATCTGAAATAGAAGTTAAGTTCAAAGCTTTGCGAAAACGCAGTACTTCCTTGGTATATGCATCAAATTTTTCTTTCATGACACAACCTTTTGCTGCTGCAAATAAATCATCAAACATGTTACGGCTGCAGGCGTAACACCAGAAATGCGTATCGCCTGACCAAGATTATCAGGTTGAACATCCGCTAATTTTTGCTGACATTCAATACTCAAGCCTTTCACTTTTGTATAGTCCAAATCACGCGGAATCTTGCGCCCTTCCATATCTTTAAAACGCTGCACTTCAATGGCCTGTTTATCCAAGTAACCATCATAATGTATTT
>JAUZQR010000239.1 GCA_030950865.1 Mariprofundaceae bacterium
ATACCTGACTTGCCGTTTTGGATTTATTAATATTCGTATGATGAGGCATGCTTTTGCTGTGATTCGGGGTAAATACCAATCACCCGATGATAAAGGCGAGGTATCTTCTTTTCAGGCGTTAACAACAGCACTTTCTGCAACGGTTGGGTTGGGTAATATTGCAGGTGTGGCGATTGCCATTGGTATTGGTGGACCTGGAGCTACATTTTGGATGATTGTAGCAGGATTCTTTGGCATGACCGCAAAATTTTCAGAGGTTACCTTGGGGCAAATGTACCGCGAGTTTCGTGCCGATGGTCATGTTATGGGTGGTGCGATGCAGTATCTTTCCAAGGGCTTTGCAGAGAAGGGTATGCCATCTATAGGAAAGGTTTTGGCAGTGATGTTTGCGCTGTTATGTGTTTGTGCATCGCTTGGCGGTGGCAATGCCTTTCAAGTATCGCAAGCGATGGGGGCAGTACAGGGCGAAGTAAGCTTTTTTAAAGATTATCCTTGGATGTTTGGTGTGTTAATGGCGTTTGCTGTGGGCATTGTAATTATTGGTGGTATTCGTCGTATTGCACATGCTGCAGAAGCGATTGTTCCGACTATGGTGCTGATTTATCTATCGGCGTGTTTATGGATTGTATTTTCACATGCTAGTGAGGTTCCTTCGGCATTGTCATTGATTGTGCATGAAGCATTTTCTCCTGCGGCGGTCACAGGTGGTGTGATTGGTGTGATTGTGCAAGGTTTTAAGCGGGCAGCATTTTCAAGTGAAGCGGGTATTGGTTCAGCAGCGATTGCGCATTCAGCGGCCTCGGTCAAATACCCTGTGCGGCAGGGCATGGTGGCTTTGTATGAACCATTTATTGATACCATTATTATTTGCACCATGACGGCATTGGTTATTATTATCACAGGTGTATATGCTGACCCAGCGCATGCCGATTTGATTGCTGGTAGCCATGGCGCAGCCCTTACGGCAGTAGCATTTGGTTCTGCCATTTCATGGTTTCCGATGATTCTATCTGTTTCGGTAGTATTGTTTGCATACAGTACAATGATTTCATGGTCATATTATGGAGAGCGTTGTTGGACATATGTGTTTGGTGAACGTTTTTCGATGCTTTATCGTTTGATGTTTGTGGCATTTATTGTGTTGGCTTCGGTGGTGAGTGCGGGAAATATTCTTGATTTTAGTGACTTGCTATTATTGGCAATGGCATTCCCGAATATTATTGCGCTTTATTTGTTGCAGGGGAAAATATCGAGCGCATTAAAAGACTATTTGGAAAAATTGCGCAGTGGTGAATTGGATGAAGAGGTGAAAGGAAGCTAATGGCATTATTGATTACTGATGATTGCATCAATTGTGCGGTTTGTGAGCCTGAATGCCCAAATGAAGCCATTTATGAAGGCGAAGAAATTTATGAAATTGATGTGAATTTATGCACCGAATGTGTGGGGCATTATGATGAGCCGCAATGTGTAATGATTTGTCCTGTGGATTGTATTCCGAAAGACCCAAACCACGAAGAAAGTGCTGATGAACTCATGCAGAAATATAAAAAACTAACGGGTAAAACATCATGAATCGGCTGTTTGTAATATCGGGTCCTTCAGGGGCAGGAAAATCAAGTTTGTGTGCTGCACTTCTAAAAGATTGCCCAAAGCTTAAATTATCTATTTCTTGCACCACACGTGCGCCGCGACCTGGTGAAAAGGATGGACGTGAATACCACTTTCTTGATATCGAGAGTTTTGAAAAGCAGAAAGATGATGGTGCGTTTTTAGAGTGGGCAAAGGTACACGACCATTTTTATGGAACGCGCCAATCAGATGTGCTTGCGGTATTAGAGCAGGGTGACGATGTATTATTGGAGATTGATTGGCAGGGCGCTGCACAAGTGGCTGAAAACATGCCAGAAGAGATAGTAGAAATTATCAGGATTTTTATACTTCCACCTTCGATAGAAGCACTTAGGGAACGTCTTGTCATGCGCGGACAGGATGATGCTGAAGTGGTTAATCGACGTGTTGCAGCAGCAGCAGCTGAAATGTCTCATGCTAGCGAGGCGCATTATCAACTTATCAATGATGATTTTAATGAATCCTTGGAAGCGTTAAAGTTGTTATTTGAGTGACATTTAAATGTGAGTTGTTATGCTCGCCAAATATTATATGATTTATCCTTGAAGAGGTTTTTGTTATGGCTCGTGTAACTGTAGAAGATTGTGTTCGTTATTACCCTAATCGTTTTGAAATGGTTGTGTTGGCATCCAAGCGTGCCCGTCAGGTGTTGAATGGTTTGCCATTGCTTTTGGATGATGCAGGGCACAAACCAGCAGTTCAGGCATTGCGTGAAATGGGTGAAGGTCATGTGTCATGGGAATTATTGTTTGATATGGATGAGCAAGAAAAGCTTCGTTTGCAGGGTGCTGCTGAGGAAGAAATCGAATAAATCAATTGAAGGCGGCTCGCATTTTTTTGTTTGGTAGTGATGAAGCATTATGAGTCGTATTTTTGAAATTACAGAAAAAGTCGGTCGTTATGGTTCAAAGGCTGACATCGAATTACTTAATCGTGCTTATGTTTTTGCGGCACAGGCACATGCCGAGCAGCGCCGAAGTTCGGGCGAAATGTATATTACCCACCCGTTGGCAGTGGCGGATATTCTAGCCAGTCTCAAATTAGATGTAGCGACTGTTGTAACAGGTTTGTTGCACGATACCGTGGAAGACACGCATATCGGTCTTGATGATATTCGGGAACGCTTTGGCGAAGATATTGCTAAGTTGGTTGATGGCGTTACCAAGATTGGTAAAATTCATTTCAATTCTTCTGAACACAAACAGGCTGAAAATTTCCGAAAAATGATTCTTGCAACGGCTCAAGATTTGCGTGTTTTACTCGTGAAGCTGGCGGATCGTATGCATAATATGCGCACACTTGGTTTTGTATCCAAAGAAAAAGCGCGAAGAATATCAGAAGAAACCATACAGATTCATGCACCGTTGGCACACCGTTTGGGCATTCACTGGATAAAGCAGGAAATGGAAGATATTGCTTTTTCGCATCTTGATTCAGAAGGATATGCGTTAGTCAAAGATAAGCTTAAAGATAAGCTGGAATTTTTACAGCAAACACAAGCTAATTTGGAGCATTTGTTGCAGGAGGCATTGAGTCGACAAGGCTTGCAAGCCACTGTGCAAGGCAGGATGAAACACCTCTATAGCCTGCACCAAAAGATGCAACGTAAACATATAGATTTTGAAGAAATTTATGACATTGTAGCATTTCGCCTGATTGTGAAAGATGCAGCATCGTGTTATCAGGCATTGGGTCTGATTCATAGTTTATATAGACCTGTTCCTGGGCGTTTTAAAGATTACATAGCTCTACCAAAACCCAATGGTTATCAATCCTTGCATACATCGGTGATTGGTCCTGAAAATCATCGTATTGAAGTTCAAATTCGCGCTGAATCCATGCATAGACATGCCGAAGATGGGGTGGCTGCACATTGGTTGTATAAAGACGATGCTGATGCGCTTGGGCAGCGTGAGTTTTTATGGTTAAGTCAGTTAACCGAATTATTACAAGAAGCAGAGAATCCCAATGAATTGATGGAAAATGTGCGTCTGGATTTATTTGTACAAGAAGTATATGTGTTTAGTCGTGACGGCGATATTTATGCGCTACCACGTGGGGCGCGTCCTTTAGACTTTGCTTATGCAGTGCATACAGATATTGGACACCATAGTATTGGTGTGCGTATCAATGGTGAAATGCGAGATTTCCAAGCTAAATTGCACAATGGTGATCAAATTGAGATTTTAACTAGCCCCGATCAAGAGCCTAGTAGTCAATGGTTGAAATATGTTAAAACACCCAAAGCACGTCAGGCTATTCGACATTATTATCGTCGCCAAGAACGTGAAACGAGTATTCATATTGGTATGGATGTACTCAATGAAGTATTAACAGGTGAGCCGCCTATAGAGCTTTTAAAGGCGTTGAAGTGTGATAATCTTGAAGACTTACAAGAAAGACTTGGTAAGGGTGATATATCATTGGATATGTTACTGAAACAGCTTGCTGATGAAGATGTTTCGCATGTTAAATTAAAAAGTATGCGGGCAAGCTATATGTATGGAGCCCATTGTTGTTACCCGATTCCTGGTGATTCGGTGCTGGGGCGTGTGGTTACAGGTAAGGGTATGGAGTTGCATTACCGTGATTGTAAGGAGTTATCTTCTTTGGCTAGTTACCGTTGGCTGGAAATAGATTGGCAAGCAGATAACAATTTATTGTACGCTACTGGTATTGAGGTGCGAGCAGAAAATCGTCGTGGTATGTTGGCTCAAGTGTCAGCCTGCATTGCCAAAGCCGAAGCCAATATTGATGATTTAAAACTGGATCAGCGGGCTGGTAAAATGACGGTGTTGCGCATACTTGTCAGTGTCCATGACCGCACACACTTAGCAACTGTTTTGAAGGTGTTGAAAGCGTTGGATGGTGTTATAACAGTAAAACGCCAAAATCAGGTTGGTTTAGGAAAAAATTATACGCATGGTATTGCTGATATGTTGCGTGGTATGGTCAATAGAGGTCGCCGTTCATTATTTAAGGCAAAAAACAAAACAAAAGGAAAGCATTCATGAGTATTCAAGTGGTTCATTCAGAGTCAGCACCCAAGGCAGTTGGGCCCGATAGTCAGGCAACGGCACATGCAGGTATTTTATATGCTTCTGGGCAGATTGGACTTGACCCCAAGCTTGGCAAGATGGTCGCTGATGATGTTGAAGGGCAAGCAGAGCAGGTAACAAAGAATCTTACTGCGGTATTGCAAGAGGCAGGTGCAGGCATAGAAGATATTTTAAAAGTGAATATCTTTTTGGTGGATATGGCAGATTTCCCATTGGTGAATACTATTTATGCTGAATGGTTGGGTGAGCATAGACCTGCGCGTGCAACGGTTGCTGTTGCGGCTCTTCCTTTGGATGCAAAAGTAGAGATGGATTTAATTGCACGTCTTGTTTAATCAAGATTATATGAATTTAGAGCATAAAAAAAGGCACCCAAAAGGTGCCTTTTAAGAAAAAAGATGGTTTAAGCTGCTTTTGCAACCTTACCAGAACGTAGGCAACGTGTACAAACACGAACCTTCTTAACTTGACCAGAAATCAGTGCACGAACACTTTTCAGGTTAGGTAAAAAACGACGACGAGTCGTATTGTGAGCGTGACTCACATTATTGCCGCTCATAGGACCTTTTCCGCATACTTCACAACGCTTTGCCATTACATAACCTCCGTCAAACGCGGCGCACTTTAGGGTATTGTTGCGCATCATACAAGAAAAAAATAATGTAACTATTCAGCTCACCGCTGACTTGCCCGATACCCGTGTTAGAAAATGCACATTTACAATAGCAAACTCCGCTTTTTAGCCTTGGTCTTGTACAAGTCAGCAGCAATCTGAACAGTCACATTGAATTCGCAAGTATACTGAATAGTTAATATATCAAAGTAGCAATATTGGCTTGCTTTGTAAGGCTTTGAGATGCTATATGGTTATATGAAGTTGTGTGCCAATAGCATGCATGATGTCCAGTGTTGCACGTATATTATAGGTGAGATAATCGTAATGTTGATTGTTTATCTGTGTGCTAGGTGGTGTGTTTATTTCTATGGGCTTAACATCAATAACGGGATTGCTTTTCACGTTTGTATCATTGCTTGCAAGTCCTTGCTTTAGGTTAAAGGACGTAGCTTCCTGCCGTGATGGTAAGAATTCAGCCCTTTGTGGGGGTTCGTATTTTAGACCTAGAGCCAACGTTAAACTCATATAATATTGGTCGTTACCTCTCTTATTATATTATTTCATCATTGTGCATGGGTATATTTTTCCCAAGCACGGCACATTATTCCCCTAACCATGATGGTAGGGTACTTTCATGCAATGACATATATCACACTGAATCAATAGCTTACGTATTTTTCATCATTTCTCCTTGCTAACGGTATTCACGCTATGGCTATAACGTTGCATATAAAATGCCATGACCTAAAAAATATATGGTCAAGGTCACTACTGTTCGATGAAAGTTCGATGCTTTGTTTCCAATTCATTTATACCACAAAGGTTTTCTGGATGCCTGATTAAGTCGGGCATGACGATATGTGACTTTCGTCGGACACGAGGGGGTCAATGTTTTAAATGACTTGAGTGTGTGTGTTTTTCAGGACAAAATAACGGCGTGTACTCATTATTATTTATGCCTTTGAATAAGCTTTCAGGTGTTGGTCCTGCGTTAGAAAAACGTTTGGCTGCGCGTGATGTAAATACATTGGGAGATTTACTTTTTCATCTGCCGCGTGCTTACATAGATGATCGCCAGATTCATCCGATTGCCTCGTTAAAAGAAGGTGTGGAAACCCGTATTCAAGGGCGCATTGTGCGTAAGAGTTCGCATGGCTTTGGGCGGAAAAAACAGGTTTCGATTATTTTAGCCGATGAAACAGGTCAAATAGCCCTAAATTTCTTTCATGCCGCTTATATGATGCGCGATGCTCGTTTACAGGAAGGTCGAGATATTTCAGTACGTGGCACAGCGAAATTTTGGCGACAGCAATGCCAGATGGTACACCCCGACTGGTGTGTGGCAGAGCAGTTTGTTGCCAGTGTGCGACCAGTGTATGGCAGCGTGGCAGGTTTGAGCGGTAAGCGTTTGGGAGGCTTTATTGAGCAAATCTTGGCAATGCTTCCAAGCACGTCGATAAGCCCGCTTGATGATGTGACGAACATGGTGTTACGAGAGGCATTATGCACAGTGCATCAGCCCAAAGAACTTGATGAAGGGCATTTAACAAAAGCATTGCAGCGTTTGAAATCAGAAGAGTTATTGGTTTATTTAAAGTTAATGCAAGCGCAACGACGTACAGCGGTATGTAAAGCAGCGAAGATGGATAAACATCGGATGAGTCAAAAACTTATGGCTTTGTTACCCTTTGATTTAACCCAAGGTCAGCAAAAAGCATGGCAGGATATTCAAAGCGATTTAGCATCAGGACAACGTATGCACCGCTTGGTGCAGGGTGATGTGGGTGCAGGCAAAACATGGGTTGCGGCACTGGCGATTGTCACGGTGATTGAGCATGGTTTACAAACCGCTCTTATGGCTCCGACGGAAGTATTGGCAACACAACACCATCAAACATTATCAGAGCTTCTTCAACCTATGGGTATAGAAGTATATCTATTAACAGGAAGTACCAAAGCTGTAGCACGTCGAAACATATTGGCTGGTTTAGCGGATGGTTCGGTCAAGTGTGTGGTAGGCACGCATGCGCTGATTTCAGATGATGTTATTTATACAAATTTGGGTTTGGCGATTGTGGATGAGCAACACCGCTTTGGTGTAAAACAACGCTGGGCTTTGACTGAGAAGAAAGTTGAAGGTTCTGCGGCAGTGCATTTATTGGGCATGACTGCCACTCCGATTCCGCGTTCATTGGCAATGTCGGTGTATGGTGATATGGATTTAACGGTGATGCGTGGCATGCCTATTGGCAGAAAGCCTGTGGATACACGGGTATTAAAATCGAACTCTTTATCGCAGTTGGCAGCAGGCATGCAACGTTTATTGGATGCAGGAGGTCATATTTATTGGATTGTACCGCGTATTGATGAGGGGTTGGATGACGATGATATGGGTATATCCGTTGCAGAGCGTGTTGATGTGTTGCAACAACACTTTCCTAAAGCAGGTGTTTTGGGTCTGCATGGACGTATGAAAAGCAAAGATAAACAACAGGTTTTGGATGCTTTTACGCAAGGATCTTGTCGCTTGCTTGTTTCAACCACCGTTGTTGAAGTGGGCGTAAATGTTGCAGAGGCTAGGTTAATCGTGATTGATCAAGCAGATCACTATGGATTGGCACAATTGCATCAACTTCGTGGGCGTGTTGGGCGTTCAAATGAGCAGGGTTATTGCATCTTGCTGCCAGATAAAGATACCTCAGAAACAGGTTTGCAGCGTTTGGAGATGATGGTGAAAAGTCATGATGGATTAGAATTAGCTGAAAAAGATTTACAGTTGCGTGGCTCTGGTGACGCTATTGGTACACGTCAAAGTGGTGATGCAGGGTTTCGTTTGTTAGACCTTTCGCAAGATATGGTATGGGTGCAACAATGGCATGAGCAGCTGCCTAGTTTTGAACTAACCGATGCCATGATTCAATTTTGGCGACCCTTGGCAGATAGCGTGGATTGATTTTGATTGTTTTGTAACGAATTTAAAAAATAAATGTAAAAAAATATTAAAGTCCAGATAACACTCGTCGATACATAACTCATTAGGACGGCAAGGATGCCTCCTTACTTGCAGCGATGCAGGGCGTGACAGGGCAGGAAGTCGTTCACGAATAACATATATCTACGGAGAGATAAAATGGCATTAACAGTACAAACCAACGTGGCGGCGAACTCCGCTCTTAAAAGTATTAACACAAATAGCATGAATATGAATAAATCTCTGGAACGCTTGTCTTCAGGTTTCCGGATTAACAATGCGGCAGATGATGCTGCAGGTTTTGCGGTATCTTCAAAACTTGATGCACAGTCTTCACGTTTAAAAGCAGCATCTTTAAACGCGT
>JAUZQR010000024.1 GCA_030950865.1 Mariprofundaceae bacterium
TTACCAATGTTGTTAGCATTATTAACTGTATTTATCGTTGGACGTATTGGTATGTCGTTTGTACAACATGGTGAGAAGTCACTTGTTGCACAGCAAGAGAGTATAAAGGTTGTGCCTGAAGTTATTGAAAATAAAGCGAACATGACTCCTGCACAAGCTTTGGTGTTATGGGGTAACTTATGGCTTCCATCTGCTGAGGCGGCAGCATCAATGCCTATTGATGAAGAAAAACAGTATCAGCCTAAAAAGAATCAAGATGCAGGTTCATTGCAGATGGCGCGCGAGAAAATGGATATACGTGAAAAGCAGCTTGAAGAGCGCCAAGTTGTTGTCAAAGAGGCAGAAGACCGTGCCAGTAAAAAAATTGAAGAATTAACTGCATTGGAAGCCCGTATTCAAGATTTATTAGACCAAGAAAAAAGCATCAATGATAAAAAAATCAAACGTCTAACTACTGTTTATGAAGGCATGAAGGCAATCAAAGCAGCGCCTGTGATTGCCCAAATGGATATGGAAATCATTGTGAAGATGTTTTCCCGTATGAATGAAAAACAGGTGGGTAAAATTTTATCCTTTCTACCACCCAAGCAGGCTGTTGCCATTAGTCAGGCATTAACCAAGCGTATTGGGTCGCTTTAACCCGTAGATCTCTAGGGAAGCGCTGATTAATTCTGGATATTTTTTCATACAATTCAAAACCGCCAAATTCAAGGCAGGAAATGCAAGTAATAGCGTCGCTATTGCTAATTTTACTAACGCAGAAGTTGGTTATTTTGGATGTATGGGTGGCATTCATGAGTTAATCAGCACTTCTCTAGCTTAAAGTGAGACTTCCCATTGCGTTATGCTTGGGGCTTTTTCATGCCCATACTTTACCACTTCTTGCCAAGTCGCAGGGTGTTTTTTTCTCAGCTTGGCGATATTTTTTAATAAAAAACGAATAAACTTTTTATTCGGCTCATGCATTTCCGATATAATTTTAATGCCGACTAAATATGTATTAAGGTCATAAGGGGATGCTTGAAATGCCAGCTTATATTTTTTTAAAGCAGCGCCATACATGGCAAAGCGATGAAGGTTATAAGTTTGCTTTAAATAATTGGAATTTAAAACTTTAGCTTCAGGCTTGCTTTGTCGTGGACGTTTTAAGTTATTGCTTAATAACGAACGCTTTTCTTGAATCCATGCTTGAAATAGTGATTGCTGATGTATGCGTATGAACAGTTTGATAAGGCAAAAAAGCATGAGAATATTGATGTTTAATACCATGAAAGTATACCAGTCATGGGTTGATAGTGGGTTACCTTGTTGCAATGTCTGAATGAGGGATGAAGTGTTTAAATGGTCGAAATACCATTGTAAAAGAGCTCGCCAGTTTGTCATGGTTAAATGAGATAAAAAGTTACCATCAATCATCATATACCTCCTTAAGCAATAGGTTCACTCTAGATGTTTGATGTTGTATAAGCAGTGACCTGGGTCATAAGCTAAAATAATTCTCTTTATTCACCTTGAGACTACTATGAAGCAAGCAATCATTGGGAAGTTGCGGGCTTATGCTTTAAACTAACGCATATTAAATAGTGTGCTTGCTAGGTAAGGAGAGGATATGACATCCGAAGTAAAATCAGGTTATCATGACCGTATAGGCTTATGGATGATTGTTGCTGTTATGCTGCTTACAACGGCAGTTTTCTTCTGGACACGCTCTTATTACCAGCATGAAAACACATCTTTGGCGACACATGTCGATGCACAAGGTCAGCTACATGTTTTGGGTATTACGCTGGGAGAAACAACACTCAAACAGGCCGAGTTCATCTTGCAAAGTAAAAGTGATGTGGCTTTATATCTTTATCCTGAAACACATGAAAGGGCAGGGCGTAAATTAGAAGCCTTTTTCCCAGCCATCGCAGACCATACAAAAGTGATATTATTATTGGATATGGGTCGTGAAGCCTTGGATCAGCTTGAAGCAAGGGCAACGATTCCGCATTTGTATCCGAATAGTGTGGCGCGCATGAATCTTGCAGCTAAAGATAGAACTGCTTTGAATCAGGTGATTGTGCGTGAGTTGACGTTGATTCCGAATTTAACCTTATCTGCTGAAAATATTAAGGCGCGTTTTGGTACACCTGATGAGTTGAAAGCTATGGAAGGTTATGACTTGTATACGTATAATCATATTGGTTTAAAGGTTCGTTTGAATGAAGATGAATCACCAACGTTGCATTTTTTCAACCCGACTACTATACCATAGCATGCATATGCATCGTACTTCTTAGTATGGTGATTGCGCCCAAAACCATCATAAAAAATGCTGCAACCCGCAATGTGTTTAAACGAAACACAGGACTCATCTTTTGTAGAATTGATGGAACAAACATCATTGCAGGAATTGTCCCTAAGCCAAATGATGCCATCATTAAACTGGCATGGATGGCGTTTCCTGTAGCAATGCCCATAGCAAGCGCAGCATAAACCAAGCCGCAGGGTAGCAAACCATTGACCAGCCCTAGTGCATACCATCCTCGCAACCGTGCATGTTTGGCTAGACTGTTTGCCAGTTGCATTAAGCCTGTTTTTCGTGTGACCCAAGAGCTTAATCGTTGCACAGGGTCAGGCAGCCAACCGCCTAAATTTAATGCAAAAATAATCATCAAAGAACCCGCTAAGATGGTGATAAAGCGTTGAATAATATCGCCGCCTAAATCATGTAAGGCTAGACCTGTAAAACCAAGTATGAGCCCAAGTATGGCGTAGGTAGTGATTCTCCCTAACTGATATGTAAATAAACCGAACCACCATGTTTTCTTAGCGCTCATGCTTATGGCAGTGATTAAACCGCCGCACATGCCCACACAATGCAGGCTGCCCATAAAACCCATAACGAACATCCATAATAACATGGATGGCAGTGAATCTATCATAATGAAGGGTGGTCTTGGTCTTTATGTTTTTGGAGTAATTTC
>JAUZQR010000240.1 GCA_030950865.1 Mariprofundaceae bacterium
TCGCGCCCTATGCATATTTCTTTTGAGCCTACGACACCTGCCAAATGTTGTAATGTTTTCACAATTCGTTTGGGAGATTCAAGGAATACACATGTATGTACTGCATCCGCAACCGCTTGTAATTGTAGCGTTCGCGAGCGACCACTACGCGCTAAAAAACCCATATAAGTAAATTGATCTGTTGCCAAACCCGACGCACATAAAGCAGTAATCGGGCTGCATGCCCCTGGAATGGGGACTACACCCAAACCAGCTTGGCGTATTTTACGCACTAAGCGGTAACCAGGGTCATTGATAAGCGGTGTACCCGCATCAGAAATAAGCGCACCCGATTCTCCAGCTTGTAAACGCTCCAACATGCGTTCCGCGACCTTGGCTTCATTGTGATCATGGCAAGCAAACATTGCCGTTTTGATGTCATAATATTCCAACAATCGACCACTTACTCGCGTATCTTCGGCAGCAATCCAATCTACATTTTTTAATGTTTCAATGGCACGGTATGTCATGTCAGCCAAGTTTCCAATCGGCGTAGCTACGATGAATAATTGTCCAGATGTCTGTATCGGGTTATCTTGCGAGTCCATGAATCGACTTTATCCAACTCCCATCCCTTCTGCAATCCTCATTCTTCTTATTGCAAGCCTATTAACTGCATGTGGAAGCAAACAGCCTATTCATTCAGGCAGTGCTTCCGCTCATCAAAAAGAAATATCATCCATACAATTACTTGCCCCACCTCAAAATTCACAAGAAATTTCTGAATTACTGCAATTAGCAGATGAACCAGGTGCATTGGATATTGCCTTGGATGAGCTACAGCGTTTATCCAATGAATCACCAAGCCCGCTCAAGGAGGAAGCTGCGTTCCGCCGCGTTGAACTTCTTCTAAAAAATCATTATCCCAATGCCCTTGCTGATACCAACCTACTTTTGCAAGAGCAGCCCAACCATGCTTTGGCGGCTTATGCTCATTTTTGGATAGCCTTATGGTGGAAGTCACAAGAGCTTGAAACAGACATCGCGCTTTCGCCCACAACAGAGCAGTCTGATATGATATTAGCTGAGTTAACGCAGGCTTTGCAACATCCGCGCCTTACCCGTGAATTGGCAGAGCAAGCACTTGCCTTAGGGCGCACTGAATCAGTTAATGCTAGCCATGAATATACCATCAACTGGTATTTGGCAGCCGCACATATTGATATAGCACACCAAGATGAATGGCTGCGTGCTATAGCAGCTAATTTATCACTCGATCAGCTACTCTCATTGCAGCAATCAGCTATCATTTCACCACAAAAAGATGCGATGATATATTCTCATTTCGCCCGCTTGCAATTGATGTCTGGTAATATTGAAAGCCTTCAAAGCTTATCAGCTATACTCTCAGACAATGCCCCTTACCTGCCTCTCACACAAAAAATAAAACGTTGGGCATCGGGTGATACACAGGATATATATATTGGTATTTTATTGCCGTTTACAGGAACCTATGCCCGCTTCGGAAAAGAGGCTTTAAATGGTATTCGCTTGGCTATGAGTGAGCAAAAACAAGGTAATCTTCACCTATATATCAAAGATACTGGTGATGGCATTGATGCAACCATTGCAGCCTATAAAAGTTTAAACAAACAAGGTGTTGATTGGATTATTGGTCCGCTATTAAGCAAGCATACAGAAGCATTGCGTCCTTATCTGAAAAAAAATATCCCCGTCATAAGTCTAAGTAAACAAAATAGTCTTGCTGAGGCATCACCTGCATTGTTTGTACATAATACAGCAAAAAATACACAAGCAGTTTTTATGGCTCAAAACAGTATCAATCAAGGCATGCAACGCATGGCTGTGATTTATGGAAACAAGCAAAGCGAAATGAGTGAAGCCGATGCTTTTGCAGATGAATTCACACGTTTGGGTGGTGAAATAACCAGCGATATCGCATTAAATGACAATAATCTAGATCAGCGCGGCGTACTCAATGACCTGCGTGAAAACTCCGATGATGAAGCCTTATTAGAAGAATTATTGTCTGACCTCGCATTGTTTTCACCAGAGCTGAATCTTGAAGTTCATATGCCCGTTGGAATTGATGGTCTTTATATCGCAACAAGTGGAAAACAAGTTTCTGAATTGGCTGGGCAGTTAGCCTATGTTGATATTCGTAATATTCCAATGCTCGGCAGCAGCCGTTGGATGGATGGGCATTTGCTTGATGACAGAGGTCGTAATTTATCTTCTGCCCGTTTTATTCAAAATAAAACAAACTATCAAGATACATCCAACTTTCTAGAAGAATATCGAGAAATATGGGGGCAAGGTCAGCCTAAAAAACTATTTGTCATAGCCTATGATTCTACCCGCATTGCAACATTGCTTGGTAGCCGCCTAGGGTTACGTGGTCATAGTGCCATGCAAGCCATGCATGATTCAGAGGGATTCCCTAACAAAAGTGGGCATGTATACTTTGATGAATTTGGCGCTGGCAACAAAACATTCAAAATATTCAAAATAAAACGCGGCAAGCTGATTCCTTCGAGTTAATTGTCCATCTCGACAATCAAGCTTTTCTTGCAAGCTTTCAGATAGAAAAAAGACATAAAATAAGGGCTTCCTATTTCTAGAAAACCCTTGGTTTATACTGGCTTGATCAGAAGTCTTTGATTATATTGAAGTTTCTTACAACCGAAAACGTCGCCATAGCATCTTGGGAACATATCACCAGTTGGCTATGAAAGAAGATCTTTGAAAGATAGCAAGCATCTACTAAAATGTGGGTAGCCCAAGATTGTATTTGCATTAAAAATAGACACGAGGATTGAATTATTATAGGAAATTAAG
>JAUZQR010000241.1 GCA_030950865.1 Mariprofundaceae bacterium
CATTGTGTGGATGGTGAAAATAAAATCGAAATGCGTGTACACCCAACGTTGGTGCCATTATCGGCGCAAATGTCACAGGTATCGGATTCGTACAATGCAGTGATGGTATCGGGTGATTTTGTGGAACATACTGTTTATACAGGGCGTGGCGCAGGTGAGCGTCCAACGGCATCTGCGGTGATTGCTGATGTGATGGACATTGCACGAATTTGTTCGGTGGATGGCGGCGTGAAATATTTGGCTCCGCCGATGGGTTATGTGGCATCAGAGCGTCAAGATGTTGTAACGTTGCCAATGGCAGATGTGCATAGTGAATATTATTTGCGTTTTATGGTGCAAGATGAATCAGGTGTGATTGCTGCGATTAGCTCTATTTTGGCAGATCATCGCATTAGTTTGGAAGCGGTATCTCAAAAAGAGCGCCATGCAACGCAAGCTGTTGCTGTGATTATGTTGACCCATGGTACGACTGAAGGGAATTTACAGGCAGCAATGAGCCGTATTATAGCATTGCCGAGTGTTCAGCAAGATGTGTTGATTCTACGTAAAGAATCATTTGGAGTTTAAGATGCCTCGTTATGAAGGAATTATTAACCGTTACCGTGCGTTCTTGCCTATAGCCAAGGATGATGCAGTGATTACTCTGTATGAAGGTAATACACCTTTGCATGAATCACATAATTTGCGCAATGCCATCAACCCTGAACTGAATATTTTCCTTAAATTTGAAGGTTTAAACCCTACAGGTTCCTTTAAAGATCGTGGTATGACCATGGCTGTGACGCAGGCTTATAATGCAGGCTCACGCAAGATTATCTGTGCTTCTACAGGCAATACATCCGCCTCGGCGGCGGCTTATGCAGCGAATTGTGGTATGGAAGCTTATGTATTGATTCCTGATGGCAAGATTGCTTTGGGCAAGATGAGCCAAGGCATGCGTTATGGTGCAAAAGTGATTCAAATTCGTGGGAATTTTGATGATGCATTGCAAATTGTGCGTGATATTTCTGCTGACGGTTCGATTTCGCTGGTAAATTCAGTGAATCCATTTCGCATTCAATGTCAGAAAACGGGTGCCTTTGAAATTGTGGATGAATTGGGTTTTGCACCTGATTTTCATGCTTTGCCCGTGGGTAATGCGGGTAATATCACAGCTTACTGGATGGGTTATAAGGAATACCATGAAAAACGTATCAGCAAAAGTCTGCCGAAGATGTTGGGCTTTCAGGCCGCAGGCGCAGCACCGATTGTGAATGGCGCACCTGTTGAAAACCCTGAAACGGTTGCCACTGCGATTCGTATTGGTAAACCTGCATCGTGGAAACAGGCAGAAGCGGCACGTGATGAATCAGGTGGTGTGATTGATGCGGTTACAGATAAAGAGATTTTACAAGCTTATGATATGCTGGCTTCGTTGGAAGGTGTGTTTTGTGAGCCTGCATCTGCTGCATCGGTAGCGGGTATTATTAAGCTTAATAAAGCAGGTTATTTCAAAGCAGGTGATAAAATTGTTTGTACGCTTACAGGCAATGGTTTGAAAGACCCTGATACGGCGATGTCTGGCATTGCAACACCAATTACTATTGATGCAACACAGGATGCAGTGCGCCGCGTATTGGAGTCATAAGCTGAATCAGTCATTATTGATTGTTACACATGGACTTATCTCAAATCAGGATGGATTAACACTCCATCCTGATTTGTTTTTATGGCAGTCATCTTTATCAAAGCGTAAACAACAATGGTTTCAGACACCTTCATACAACCCCTTGGCATTGTATGCGGAGCTTGTGAATACAAAGCCAGCTTTATTATTGGCTTCAAAGCTTACAGAAGGCTCTGCAAGGCAATACTGGGTGGCTTCACCGTATAATGCACAGTTGAGCAGAGATGCAGTGCGGGTGATGCCAGAAGGCATGATGCCTTGGTGCGAAGCGGATGCAGCTTGGGCATGTGAGCTATTAAACCCATTATTAGCAGAAGAAGGTATGCAGCTTTATGCCATCGGCTCGGCTTTACTCTTGGCATGTGATAAACCTTTAGATGCATGCCCCGCCGTATTTGCTGACATAGCAGGCAAGAATCTGCCCAACCGACATCCAGAAGGTGCGAATGGTGGGCATTTCATGCGCTTGATGTCTGAAGTGCAAATGATGTTCAAACAATCGCCTGCACCACACCGTCGTACTCGTGGTGAGGTGGATGTACATGGGCTTTGGTTTTGGGGTGCTTGTGAGCCTTGTGATTTGGAAAGTTTATCTGTTAAAACTATTGCAACCCGTGATTCTTTTTTGCGTGCTGTTGTGGATGCTAAAGATGCGAATATCATCATCACAGAGCCTGAACAGCTTTCTGAATTAATCCAACAGGGCAATGGTTTGCCGAAAAACATCGTATTGTTTGGTGGTGAGCATGTGGTATTGTTAAAAAAAGCAATATTACCAAAATTTTCTAAGCGAAACTGGTTGCCCAAGGCAGTAAAAAACCAATCTGAATTACTTTTATTACTGAGCAAACAAAGCTGAGTGGAGTTCGAAGTAGTGATTTAATACGATAGATT
>JAUZQR010000242.1 GCA_030950865.1 Mariprofundaceae bacterium
GAATGAACATGATGTAGGCATCGTTGATTGTCGCGGGCAATGTATAAGGGGTGTATGCATTACCATGTTTATCAAAACAACTGTGTGCGATTTCAACGGTTTGTGCACACATGCTGTGTTCATCGCCTTTGAGAATTTCACCTGTAGATTTATAAAATTTAATGCCATTGCGATCATCAGGAATATGGCTACCAGTCACCATAATGCAGGGAATCTGTTGAGACATGGCATAACAGGCAATGGCAGGGGTGGGGACAAACCCACAATATACAGGGGTATAACCGCTATCATGAATTGCCATGGCAACAGCCGCTAAAATTTTGGGTGTGCTGGAGCGAAAATCACCTGCAATTGCAATGCTAGAATCTGCTTGTAAATCATTGATATATTGAAGATGTTGGATGAAGGCGAGTGTGTAGGCATAACATACTTCATCGCTCATATCGGTTACTAAACCGCGTGCACCACTGGTGCCGAATTTCACACCGCTTTGTTGCATAAGTGTTGAAATTTCGATATTTTTACAGGTTTGCGTCATGTTTTTCCTTGCATTGTTGATACATTTTATGCCGTTTCTTAGTGCGCTTGTGGGGTAGGGAACAATAGAAGTCAAATTCAACCTTGCAATCAAAATATCAGCCGTTAGAACGTTTTGTTATGTATAAGTTATTATTTCTGCCTTTACTTTTTATCTCACAACTTAGTTATGCGGTTGAATTTGATATTTATCAATCCGACTACAAACCCTTAAATATGGCTTTGGTGGTTGATGTTTTACCCGATCTGGAGAAACAGAAAGCCTTGTTGAATCAAGTGATTAAACATGATTTGGAATCCAGCCAATCATTTCATGCACTGAATGAAGTGGGTTTCTTAGCCTCACCAGAGGAAGCATTTCAAAGTGTTGATTATGCTGATTGGCGTATTATTGGAGCCGATGTACTGGCACTGTGTAAATTAACAGAGATGGATGCTGTATGGCATGTTGATTTACAGGTTCATCAGCCATTTCGAGGTAAAGAGTTACTCAAACAGAGTTTTGAAGTGAAAAAGAATGCTTTGCGTGGTTTGGCGCATCAGTTATCTAATCATATTTATCAAGCGGTGCTCAACATTCCAGGCCATTTTTCAAGTGAGATACTCTATGTTACCAAACATGGTGATAAGTCCGATTTGATGTATATGGATCAAGATGGTTATAACTTGCAAGCTGTAGGTACAGGTTTTACTCTTTTATTATCACCCGATTGGTCGCCTGATGGACGCTTTGTGGCATTGAATACCTATGTTGGTAATCGCCCGCGCCTTGAAACTTTTGATCTTGTAACAGGGCAACGCAATGGCTTTGGACGCTTTCATGGTTTGAATAGTACACCTGAGTATTCACCTGATGGTCGTTTTATTGCGGCGACCTTATCTTGGACGGGTAACTCAGACATTCACATTTATGATGTGAAATCAAAAAAATGGCGACAGTTTACCCATTATCGCGGTATTGATACCACGCCAACATGGTCGCCAGATGGCAAGTGGATTGCGTTTGCCAGTAGCCGTTCGGGTTCACCGCAAATTTATCGCAAAGCAGTGGCTGGTGGAAAAGCACAACGTATCAGTTTGAAAGCATCGTATAATACATCACCTGTATGGTCACCCAAGGGAGACCGTATTGCCTTTATTACCAAGAAAAAATGGGAATATGCATTGGCAACAATGCGTGTGGATGGTACGGATGTTCGTTATTTGGCAACAGGGCAGGCAATTGAGTCACCATCGTGGTCACCCAATGGGCAAATGTTGCTTTATTCGGCAGAAGATCGCGGCATGAGACGTATTTATCGTGTGCCAAGCTGGGGTGGCAAGCCTGTACCGATTACGGCTGCCAATCATGATGCATCTGATCCTGCGTGGTCACGGCACTAAGTTTTTACATGAGTCATGTCCAACTTGGTTTTTTTGTGCTATGAATAGGTAGATGGTATGCTGCTACTGGACAATTTATTATCTTTGGTGTTCAATACAGGCAATTATTTGTAGGGTTAAATTCGGGAGGAACGGATGAAATTGAATAAATTACTTTTTGTAGGATTAGCTGCTTTTGCTTTGATGGCTTCAGGTTGTGCCAAGCATGAAGTGACGACTGATGGCGCTACGACAAAACACGGCGCTGCAACGCATTCTGTGAAATCAATGGCCTCTAAACCAGCTTCAAGTTCAGTATATTTTGCGTTTGATAGTGCAAACTTGGACGCAGCAGGTAGTGCTACATTGGATGGTTATGCAGCATGGTTGAATGATCATGGAGCAGTTTCTGTGACTATTGAAGGCAACTGTGATCAACGTGGCAGCCGTGAATATAACTTGGCATTGGGTCAACAACGTGCTGATAGTGTTAAAGCTTATTTGGTGGCTCGTGGTGTAAGTGCAAGTCATATAGATACAGTATCTTATGGTGAAGAGCGCGCTGCTTGTTCTGGAACTGGCGAAGCATGCTGGGCTCAGAATCGTCATGCGGACATTGTTAGTCGTTAAAACATTGCAAGTTTTGAATATTAAACAGCCATCGGTTTCGCCGATGGCTGTTTTTTTCGTGCCTATGTGTTTACTCTTGTTGGGTTTATCAGGTTGTGCAGTTAAAGAAGGTGTTGCTTGGCAAGAGGATAAAGGCTTTGTGCTTCAGTCTTTGGAGCATGTAAGTGAAAGGCAGGGGCAACTTAGTCAAAAATACGAATTATCTGACAAGCGGCTTCTTGAGTTGGAAAAGAAAGTTGCGAAACAACAGGCTAATATTGATGCATTGATGGCATCAATCAAAGCACAAAAAAATAAGAAACATCACGTAATGGCAACGAAGAAACGAGATTCTAGTAAAAAACAAAAAAACAAAAAACAAACATTGACCACAAAGATAGATCAGATTGACTCCGATATTCAACAAACCGTTAAGCAATCAAAAAATGATTATAAGCCTGCGGAAAAGAATGATTATACTGCGGCATATTTGGCATTGAAAAGTGGTCGTTATGATGAAGCAATTAACGCATTCCAGACATTTTTAAATGTGTATCCAAGTGGTGAATATGCCGATCAGGCTTATTATTGGTTGGGTGAAAGCTTGTTGGCAAAAGGTGAGTTTTTATCTGCTGTAGAAGCTTTTAATACATTGACGCAAACGTATCCGAAAAGTAGTAAATATCAGGCAGGTTTATTGAAATTGGGTATTGCCTACCAGCAAGCTGAACGTTTGGGTGATGCCAGAGCGGTATTGCAACGATTGATTGATGAAGACCCTGATTCTAAGGCTGCAGAGCATGCTAGATCTCGCTTGTCTGCATTGAAGATAAATAAAAAGTAAAATCTCTGCCTGACTTATGATTAACATTCACGAAATTTACCAGAGTATTCAAGGTGAAAGCACGCTGGTTGGTGTGCCATGTACATTTGTGCGTTTGGCAGGCTGTCCTTTGCGTTGTACATATTGTGATACATTGCAGGCTATCCCTTTTGATAGTGGAAAAAGCATGGCGATTGATGATGTGCTTGCACAGGTTTCGGCATGGAATAACCCATTGGTATTGGTAACGGGTGGTGAGCCTTTGGCACAAAAAGCATGCATCGACTTATTGCAGAAATTATTGGCTACGGGTGTAACTGTGCAGTTGGAAACATCGGGGGCATTGGATATCACCACTGTGCCAGTTGCAGTGCGTAAGGTTGTTGATATTAAAACGCCTGGCAGTGGTGAAGAAAAGCGTAACCATTGGGAAAATTTACAATACTTACAAGCCCATGATGAAATCAAGTTTGTATTAAGCAATCAGGCTGATTATGCATGGGCAAAGCGGGTGATTGATGAACGTTTGCAAGATACATCAGCAACGATTCTATTATCGCCATGTTGGGGTGCATTGAATCCAGAAGAGCTATGCGCTTGGATTTTGCGCGATAAATTACCAGTTCGTATGCAATTGCAAATGCATAAAGTTATTTGGGGTGCGGAGAAAACAGGTGTGTAATGTGGAGAATGCTGTGAAAGATGATGTAGTTAAAGCAGTGGTGTTGTTATCGGGCGGATTGGATTCGGCAACAACTTTGGCTTGGGCAGTACGTGAAAAAGCTTGGCAGTGTACCACTTTGGCTTTTGATTATGGACAAAGGCACCGTATTGAACTTGAAGCCTCCGCCGCTATTGCAGGTGTAAATGGTATTATAGACCATCGCGTTATTCGGGTTGATTTGGGTGTGATTGGTGGTTCTGCATTGACTACTGATTTGGATGTGCCCAAAGATGCTGCGGATGATGGCGAAATTCCTGTAACCTATGTGCCTGCACGGAATCTTGTATTTCTTTCATTGGCAGCGGGTTTGGCAGAGACAGTAGGTGCAACAAAAATTGTGATTGGTGCAAATATTGTGGATTACTCGGGTTACCCTGATTGTCGTCCTGAATTTCTGAATTCGTTTGTCAAAACAGCCTTACTGGGTACCAAAGCAGGCTCTGAAGGGCGGGATATGGAAGTGGTTGCGCCTCTGATTAGTTTGGACAAGTCAGAAATTATTGCTATGGGCTTGGAATTGGGAGTGGACTATAGTTTGACGCGTTCATGTTATGATCCTGATGCGCAAGGTATGCCTTGTGGTCACTGCGATTCCTGTCATTTTAGGCGTACTGGTTTTGAAATGCTTGGCAAAAATGATCCATTGCCTTATCCGAAGGTATAAGCACAGTGTGTGTTATTCAAAGTATGGCTTAGTTTGATGTATGATTGATGTATGAGTAAAGGGAGAGATATTTTGAAGATAAATAAATTTTTAGTACCTGCATTTGCAGTCATTTATTCTGCTATGGGCATAAACATTCTTTATGCAAATGAAAATATAGAAGCGGCTTGCCAAGAAAAAAGCTATAAAGCAGATATTGTTCCCAAGAAAATGACTGTGCAAGAAAAGAAGTTGCGCTTTCGTTGTTTGATTCAACCTGCTGTTGAAGATGTGTTTTCCGAATTAATGGAACAATATAACGACGTATTAAAGGCAATCAATGCAGGAAGTGATAGTGAAAAAATCAGACAATTGAAAGTTAAATACAAAGTAGAGAGCAACAAAGACTTACTTAAAGCTATAAAACCTCACCCTAAAAGTATTGCGGTAGCACAGGCTGCAATGGAAAGTGCTTGGGGAACATCTAGGTTTTTTAAAGAGGCCAATAATATATTTGGTGTTTGGTCATTCAATAAAAATGAACCGAGGATAGCTGCAGGCAAGAAACGTGGTAACAAAACGATTTGGGTAAAAAAATATCCTTCCATCAAGGCATCTATTGCAGATTATTACTTTGTGCTGGCGCGTGGTCGAGCTTTTAGTGAGTTCAGAAGTTTAAAAATGACAACGGCAGACCCTTATCTGTTAGTGGAAAAATTAAATCATTACTCTGAAAGAAAAGCTGCGTACGGAAAAGAATTGGCATCCATGATTAGATATAATAAATTTTATAAGCTTGATTGAAAAAACGCTAACTGTTCAGGTAGAATGCTTACAAACATCCCTGTATTGCATTGCGTTACATTGTTTCGACTGCTATTCGACGAATTTTCTTAACGTGTCGATTGCTAAGCGTTTTATAAAGGATGAAAGCGAATGCGGTTACTGCGGAAGCTTTCAAACTGTTTGACTGGAATATTAAACGGTGCAGCAGCACGAATAGCAGCAATCAGCGTTTGATCTAGCGTGCTATTGCCTGATGATTCAAGAATTCTAACGCTGAGTAGCTGCCCATTGCGTTGTAAAATCATTTCAACCAGCGGATCGGGAGTTTTTTCATTGATACCACCAGGGACTTTCCAGTGCGATTGGACAGCGGCTTGCATCATGGCGATATAACGGTCAATTTCTTGTGTTGAAAGCTGTTTGCCCATGATGTCAGCCATATCTGGTTTGGGTTTAGTACGTGTTTTGTTTATTTTATTACTGTTTGATTGAATGGGTGCAAAAGGGTCAAAGTCAGGTTCGACTTTAGCCTTTTTAGTCACGCTTTTCGCTTTCTTAGGTTTGGCTTTTAGCTTTAGCACAGGTTTTTTCTTAGGTTTTGGCTTTTGAACTCTTTTTATGGGTTTTACTTTCTTTTTATGGGTTTTATGCGCACGGTGTTGTAGATTTTTTAATGCTTGTGCGGTAATCATGCTTACCTCAATGCGTTTGAGCGGCGGGGTAGGGATATGATTACTCTGCCACCATGTGATGATGGCAATGATGCTGATAATGAGGGTATGCGCCAGCACAGCAAACAGGAAATCCAGTTTGCTAAATGAGCTATAATGATGATTCCTAGCGGATTGGCTCTGTGACAAGTCCGACCTTCTTGATTCCTGCTTTCTCTAGGCTGCTCATCACTTGAGCGACGTATTGATATTGTGTTTTGGCATCACCACGAATAAAAACAGGCAAGTTGGGATTGTTTTTACGCATAGCTTGAATGCGTGCCGCCAACTGTTTGAGTTTTACCTTATGCTTTTGCATATGAATATCGCCATTTTTACGAATACTGATAACCAATGGTTCGATGTTTTGCTGCATGGCTGGCGCATCGGCATCAGGCAAATCAACATTGATGCCTTGTGTGAGTAACGGTGCCGCGACCATAAAAATAATCAATAATACCAACATGACATCCACCAATGGTGTAACATTGATTTCACCCATAGGTTCACTGTCTTTGTCCCATTTATTGCTGGAGCCACCCCAGCCACTTTGACCTGCCCACATAGCACTAACCTCGACGTATATGACGTGACATGATATTTAGAAATTCAGAAGCAAACTGTTCCATGCCAGCGGCTTGGCGTTTCAAGTCGGAGGTGAACTTATTGTATGCAACCACAGCAGGAATGGCGGCGACCAATCCGAATGCGGTCGCAACCAAGGCTTCTGCAATGCCAGGCGCTACAGCTGTCAACGATGTGTTTTGTGAAGCAGCAATGCCCTGAAATGCGGTAAGAATGCCCCATACTGTGCCAAAGAGACCAATAAAAGGGGAGGTTGAGCCAACGGTGGCAAGAAATGCCAAGTGTCGTGAAAGACGCTCCATTTCGCGTGAAAGGGCAGCATCCAATGAGCGGCGAATACCTTCCAGTCCATGACCAGCGGTTATTTTATTGCCAGTAGCCTCTTGTTTGGCATCACCGCGTTGACGAATATATTCACGGTAGCCAGCTTGAAAGATATTGGGTAGTGGGCTATTGGGGTAACGGTTGGGGATACTGGCAAGAATGGTATCCATATCCGAGCCGCTCCAAAAAGCATCGGAAAAGGTAGCCGCATCTTGGCGAGTCTTTCGATAGATGCGCGCTTTGTTGAATATGATGCCCCAGGAGGCAATGGATAGTAGTAAAAGGAGAATTAATACGCCTTTTACAACGATACCCGCACCAAGAATGAGTGCCCATACGCTTAATTGTTCTGCCATAGTTGCTCCTTATGCTTCTTTATGGATATGTTGCTGTAAAATAGATAATAATACTTTCGGAATCAAACAAGGTTTTCCGTGATGATTGACACAGGCAAGTTGAACATTGGCATCGGTAAGCAGTGTGTCTTGTGTATCATTGTGTGTCTTTTTCGTGCGCTGAGTAAATGCAATGCGTGCGCCAGAGGCTTGGGTGAGTAGTGTTTCAATAGTGAGCATATCATTGAAACGCGCTGCACCTTTATAACGAATATTCACTTCAGTTACGACAAACATGATGCCATATTCATGCTGAAGTTGATCAAGCTCGATGTCATGACTGCGCAAGAATTCAGTGCGTCCACGCTCCATAAACTTTAAATAATTGGCATAATATACCACACCACCATGATCGGTATCTTCATAATAGA
>JAUZQR010000243.1 GCA_030950865.1 Mariprofundaceae bacterium
CCCTTTTTTTATTGTTATTGGATTGTTTGTTCTAGTGGAAGTATAGTGAATCATGAATTGATTTACCGTTATGCTAGATTTTTTTATTGGGCATCCACGCAAGCTTATATCTTGAAAGAATATGGATATCACCTTCCCCCAGAGGATAATATTTTGCTTCGCAATTCACCTTCAGGCGGGAATTCAGTGTTTGAAAGACATTCTGAATGCCCAATCAAGTCGGGTGTGACGATATGCGATTTCTATTGGACACTAGTGAAATATTAGAACGATATCTTATTGTGCATTTTTATGAAGAAAAACAGAAAAACTTGACCTGTGCGAAGTGTTTCGAAATGTTCTTAATGTATTAAGGTTTAACTCTGAAAAGAGTAATGGGTTTTTCATCAGGGAATGCAATGGTTAAATGTTGCTCTTGCAGCTTGGATGTGTTGATAAATGCGGGGCCGCTCCAAAATCCACCTAGGTTGATGCCAATTCTTTCATCTTTTATTGTTTCATAGGTTGATATGAGTTTGATAGGGGGCTGATGTTTGGGAAATAGCATTTTTGCAGTTCTATCCGAATAAAAAATAACCTTTCCATCACGGCTTTCGCTTAGCCATGTGCCAGTTAATTGATTGACGACTGTTTGCGGTGTTTCGGTATCGGTCATTTGACTGCACGCAGGCAGAACAATCATGATAGAAAATAAGATTGCTCTCTTTATATTCATAGTTTTTTCTGTGCTTTGATTAAATAGCCTGCAATAGCAAGGGGTTTGTCATCAAGGCTTTTGAAGATGGTTACAGTTTCATGACTGAAGCCATGTTCATGGCGAATGGATGTGATATATATGTAAAAGTCTCCGCCAAAGCGCGGGTCTTTGGATTTCGAAACAACTTGGAAGTTGATAATTTTCCCAAGCTTGCTTTGTAATGTGTTTAACTTTTGTTGCCAATGTCTTTTTGACTCAGTTTTGAAAAAATCAGGGTTGAAAAGTTGAGCTGCTGTATCCCATTGCTTTTTTTGTATGGCTTGATGAAGCTTGTTGATAATTTGATCTGCCTCTTGCTGTTGATCCGCCTGCGTCAAGCAGCCTGATAAAAGAAAGAGTGTTGCGAATATGAGATGAAAACGAGTATGCATGGATATCCTTGTTGCAAAGTATAAATTAAGGCTGATAATGCCGTGATTATGATAAAAAACAACCAACCAACCAAAAAACAGCTTCTAAAAACAGGCGAAAAACTTTTATTTATTGTGGCTGGAGCCTTTATTATCCTAGCGGGTATCGCTTTTGGCATCATGCAATATGTGATGGCAACACATGATAAGCCTATTTTTGAGCAGTACACACATTTTGATTTGTCAGAAGCAGGACAGCGCGGGTCTGAAATTTACCGTCATCAGGCATGTTCTGAGTGTCATAGGGCAATGTCTGAAGGCACCAATATGGGTAATAGCCTAGATGGAATTGGCTCAAAACATAGTGTGGCGTGGCTGGAGAATTTTTTACTAGAGCCAGAGAAAAACTATGATCATGCAACGATGGATCATGGCAAGAGTCCTAAGCAAGCTTATTATGTTGCTTTGTTGCCTAAGAAAGATATTCATGATTTGGCGGTGTTTTTGTCCGAATTACGCTCTGAGCAAGGCTCATCATCATCACCTGTGCCTCCGAAAGGCGAATCGCCATTCATTGATTCTATGGTGGAAACATGGGCTCCCGATGCATGGAAAGAAAAATATACAGATATTCGTGATAAAAAACCAAATAATGAAGGGGTGAAATGATGGTGCAACAACCATGGGAAGATCAGGAGTATGTTAAATATACGTTATGGTTTGTTTTTGCTTGTGTGATTTACAGTATGATTGGTTTTTCGTGGGGTGCTTTGATGGGGGGTATTTCAGAGTTTCGTCATTTTGTAGATCATAGGGCTCATGGTAATTTAATTGTGCGCGCGCATACGCATATTAACTTATTAGGATGGGTTGAAATGGCTATTTTTGCGGCTGTTTATTATATTGTGCCGCGCTTGGTTAAACGCCCGATTTATAGTATGAAATTGGTTAAGTGGCATTTTTGGGTTCATAACCTTGGCTTGATTGGTATGGTGGTGTTTTTTACAGCGGCAGGTGTTTCTGCGGGGATTGCTGCAGGGGTACCAGGCGATGCTGTGCGGGCAACACCAGCTGAGATTGAGTTAATTATTAAGCCATGGTTGGCAACAATGGGCATTTTCGGCACGCTGGTTCTTATAGCGAACTTTATTTGGGCTTATAATATTTTCAAAACATGTTCTGGTTGGAAGGATTCATAATGCGTTATATTTTAATATGCTTGGCTGCGACCCTTTATTTGACAGCGTGTGATGACTTTAGCTTTGGTGGCGGCGGTGTTTTTCGTGTGGGTCAGGAAGTTCCTTCCTTGAAAACAAAAACATTGGCAGATGCTGGTGGCGATATGTCCAAGCTTACAAGTTACCGCTACCCAGACCCACGTATGTATGAATTGTCTTTTGATGATGCGCTTAAACAAGGAAAACCAATTGTTTTAGAGTTTGCGACACCAGGGCATTGTACACAATGTGATCAACAGCTACAGCTTTTGAAAGTGATGCTTGATCGTTATGGTGATAAGGTTTTATTTTTGCATATGGACCAATATTATAATCCTGAAGCCTATGATGCTTTTCAGGTGCGCGGTGAACCATGGACGTTTGTGATTAATGCTGAAGGTAAAGTTGATTATATTGCGCCTGGGCGGGTATTGCGCTCAGAAATTGAACCGATATTAAAACATGTCGCTGGGATTGCTGACAATGGCTAAGTCGTGGCGAGAGGTTCAGTGCTCTTTGCAAGCAGATAAAGCAGGAATTATTTGGGATTTATTATTGTATGTGCCTACGGTTGGCTTTCTTTTGCTGATTGGTCTGCGTTACTGGTATATAGGCGATGACCAAATTTTGGGCGAAGTGTTAATGTTTTTAGGCTTTTTCTTTTTGATGGTAGGCGGGGGTCGTGTGCTACGTCGACTTTTATTGATGCCTTCTGCACCAGTAGCTTTGGACATATCCAAAGAACGTATTGCCTTGAAGCTTAAAAACAATGAACAGCGTCTTTTAATGCGCGATATTCGGTTTTTTTCAGATAAAGCAGGGAAATCTTTTGGTTTAACGGGAACAGATGAGCGGGGAAGAAAACAGCAATATGTTTTTCATAAAGGGCAGTTTTCCGTAGATGATTTTACTGCTGTAAGCAAAGCATTGGCTTTTTATAAATAAGTAGTTTTTTCTGGATGTTTATTTATTTAACGTTTTTTACGTGTTTTTAAGACATCTCGAACCATCCATGCCATGACAGAGGCGCTTGTAGAAACCGCTGCGCCAATGGCAATGCTTTCAGTTAGGGGTTCAACAAGTCCACCAATGAAAATGTGTACAACATAGCCTAAAATAAACAATGAAGCGCAAGCGCTAATGCTATAAATAAGTAATTCTTTCATATGTGGAATTATGCGGGTGAAAGGAAGTCTTGGCAATGTCAGCTTTTTATAACCTTAATCAACTTATGGGCTTGACAGTAGGTTAAATCTCCTTAATGTTTGGCAAGATTAAAATTGATTTAATGTAGTTTTAATAGGGAGGAGAGTATGAAAAATTCAGTATGGCTAATTATTGTATGCGGTTTCGTTACAGGTATGGGTAATGGGTCTGTGTTTACAATTGCTACGCAATTGGCAGTGGGTCGCGGCCCGTTTCCTGAAGCAGGCTTGTGGGGATCCGATGCGTATTCACCATTTACCTTTGAAGGTTTTGGTAACTGGGTAATGATTATTTTCGGTGTTATTTTTGTATGGATTCTTGGCTATGCCTTGAAATTACATGCTATTCGTGAAGGCAAAGCAGTAGAATAATTTTAAATAAGGGATAGGGAGTGTAAGATGGCAGCAGTAGCATCGGTGTTGGGAATTCTTTTAGCATTTTCGAGTATGTGGTTCGCATGGTATCTATTGATGCCTGGGCAGCATGACGAGGATCATGTAGATCATAGTCATGATGCACCGCAATAAGAAAGTGACATAAAGTTTTATATTTTAAATTAAATAAAAAGGGGTAAGTAAATGCTTAAGTATTTGTTTGCGAAAGAAGAAGATATTCCCGGCGGTACAGCCGCGTTGTTCTTTGGGTTTTCGTGTATTATGTGG
>JAUZQR010000244.1 GCA_030950865.1 Mariprofundaceae bacterium
TGAAGAATCTGCCAGATGCAAATGGATGGTTGTCACCTATCGTTGGGATAGGTAAGGTGCGCCACCTTTCGGTACGGTCAGCATTAGCGATTTATTTGGATCAAATGTTTGGCAGAGAAGGTTGAAAAGAGTTTGGAGGCATGAAATGCGTGCATTGGATGATGTAACAAAAGATCAGTTGCGTAATGATATTCCGGCATTCCGTGAGGGCGATACCGTCCGCGTGAATGTGCGAGTAGTAGATTTTAAAGATGGCAAGAAAGGCGTTGAAAAGCGTGAGCGTTTGCAGGCTTATGAAGGTGTAGTGATTGCACGTCATAACAAAGGCATCTCAAGTAGCTTTACAGTGCGTAAAATTTCAAACGGTATTGGCGTTGAGCGTATTTTTCCATTGCATTCCCCAATGCTTGGCAGCGTTGAAGTGAAACGTCGTGGTCAAGTACGTCGTGCGAAATTGTACTATCTACGTGACTTGCGTGGTAAGGCTGCCCGTATTAGCGAGCGTCGTTACTAAGTTTTCTTGGGCAGCGCCCTTGAGTGATGGTTTTAAGCGAGGGCTCCTTATGTGGGCCCTCGTTTTGTTTTTATTTTATGCTTTTGGAGTGATATAATGACAGATCGTAGTGATTTTTTTCAGGCTGACTTGAATGATGATGTGGTGGTTTCTGCCATTGCAGAAGAGTTGGGTCGCCAGCAGCATACCTTAGAGTTGATTGCTAGTGAAAATATTGTTTCCAAGGCTGTTATGCAGGCGCAAGGCTCTGTGATGACCAATAAATATGCCGAAGGTTATCCTGGTCGTCGTTATTATGGTGGTTGTGAGTATGTTGATAAGGTTGAGGCCTTGGCGCAAGAGCGTGCAAAAGAAATCTTTGGTGTAAAGCATGCCAATGTACAGCCGCATTCTGGCTCGCAAGCCAATATGGCTGTGTATATGGCGGCATTGGAGCCAGGCGATACCGTGATGGGTATGGATTTGGCACATGGTGGGCATTTAACGCATGGTTGCCCAGTAAACTTTTCTGGCCTTTTATATAATGTTGTAGCTTATGGTGTGCGTGAATCTGATCAGTTGATTGATTATGATGTCATGCAAGCCTTGGCAGATGAGCACAAACCAAAAATGATTATTGGCGGCGCATCGGCGTATGAGCGCGAAATTGACTTTAAACGCATGCGTGAAATTGCTGATTCTGTAGGCGCGATTCTGTTTGTAGATATGGCACATTATGCTGGCTTGATTGCGGCAGGTGTATATCCAAGCCCTGTGGGTCATGCGCATGTGATTACCACAACAACCCATAAAACGTTACGAGGCCCGCGTGGCGGCATGATTTTAACCGATGATGATGATTTGGCGAAGAAGCTAAATTCACGGATTTTTCCTGGCATTCAAGGCGGACCTTTGATGCATGTGATTGCTGCTAAGGCAGTGGCATTTGGCGAAGCTTTGCAAGATCAGTTCAAGCAAGATCAAGCGCAAGTGATTAAAAATGCACGTGCATTGGCGGATACATTAACAGCAGGTGGTTTTACGGTGGTTTCAGGTGGAACAGATTGTCATATGTTCCGTTTGGATGTTCGTCCACAAGGCATTACGGGTAAAGTAGCTGAACATGCTTTGGAATCCGCTGGCATTACGACCAATAAGAATACGATCCCATTCGACCCAGAATCACCATTTGTGACTTCAGGTATTCGTATTGGAGCATCTGTGATTACGGCGCGTGGCATGAAAGAAGCTGAAGCCAAACAGATTGGAGATATGATTTTGCGTGTACTTAAAGCTCCTGAAGATGTTGCATTGCAAATATCTGTTGCTGCGGAAGTGCGTGCATTGACTGACCGTTTCCCAATTTACGAGAGCTGATTTTTGCATTGTCCTTTTTGCGCCAACGTTGATACACGTGTGATTGATTCACGCGTGGTGGAAGATGGAGCGACAGTGCGTCGTCGCCGTGAATGTGAGGTTTGTAGCAAGCGTTTTTCCAGTTATGAACGTGCAGAGCTGCGTTTGCCGATGGTGATTAAAAAAGATGGCTCACGACAAAGCTTTGATGTGGAAAAATTACGCCATGGTATGCAAAAGGCTTTGGAAAAAAGACCTGTATCCGCAGAGGCGGTATCTTCAGCCTTGCATGGTATTTTATCAGAAGTACAAGGCTTGGGAGAGTCCGAGATTTCTGCCAGCAAAGTGGGTGATTATATGATGAACGCACTACAAAAACTGGATGCAGTGGCGTATGTGCGTTTTGCTTCGGTGTACCGTGAGTTTAAAGATATTGATGATTTTTTGGCTGCTGTAAAGTCCGCAATGGATACAGAGGGTGTCAAACAAAGGGGTAAATGATGGCTGTGAAAATTGCAGTATTGCCAGGTGATGGCATCGGTTCTGAAATTGTAAATGAAGCACTTAAAGTGCTGGATGTATTGAATCAGAAGTTTGATTTGGATGCGAGCTGGCAAGAAGCTACTATTGGTGGCGCAGCCTATGATGCAGAAAAAGATCCATATCCAGCATCAACCCAAGCTTTGGCTCATGCATCAGATGCTGTTCTTTTGGGAGCAGTTGGTGGGCCGCAGTGGGAAGCTTTGGATAAACCATTACGTCCTGAAGCTGGTTTGTTGCGTATTCGTGAAGATTTGGGATTGTTTGCTAATTATCGCCCGACCAAGGTATTTGACCAGTTATTAGATGCTTCAACCTTAAAACCTGAAGTGGTGCAAGGTGTGGATATTCTTGTGGTGCGTGAGCTGGTGTCGGGCATTTATTTTGGTCAGCCGCGTGGCTTTGAAGAGTTTAAGGGCGAACGTTCTGGCTTTAATACCATGCGTTATTGTGAAAGCGAAGTTCGTCGCATTGCACGCAAAGCATTTGAAGCAGCAGGTTTGCGCTCCAATAAAGTATGCAGTGTAGAAAAAGCCAATGTGTTGGAAGTCTCTGAGCTGTGGCGTGAGATTGTTACCGAAGTGCATCAGTCTGAATTTTCTGATGTTGAGCTTTCGCATATGTATGTGGATAACGCCGCCATGCAATTGATTCGTAATCCCAAGCAATTTGATGTGATTGTAACGGGTAACTTGTTTGGTGATATTTTATCCGATGAAGCGTCTATGTTGACAGGTTCAATTGGCATGCTGCCATCAGCTTCGATTGGTGAGAACTTTGCTATGTATGAACCGATTCATGGTTCTGCGCCTGATATTGCGGGGCAAAATAAAGCCAATCCATTGGCGACGATTCTATCGGTTGCTATGATGCTACGTTTTTCTTTAAACCGTGAGGATTTGGCAGAGAAAGTGGAGCAAGCTGTTGAAGATACACTTGATGCAGGTGTGCGCACAGTTGATTTGGCTAATGGCTCAACATCTGTTTCATGCTCTGCTATGGGCGATGCTGTGTGTGAAGCCTTGGAGGCGTTAGCGTGATAAAAAACACCGTGATGGAAGCATTTTTACCTGCAAAAGAAGGTTATGTGGTGGCTGTTGTGGGAGCAACGGGCGCGGTTGGCGAGACTATGTTGGAGATATTGGCAGAACGTAATTTTCCAATAGCTGACTTGATTCCTGTGGCATCAAGCCGCAGTGCTGGTTCAGTGGTAAGTTGTGCTGGTAAAGATTATATCGTACAAGATTTAGAGAGTTTTGACCCGTCAGGTGTAGATATTGCATTGTTTTCTGCAGGTGGTGATACATCCAAAGAGCATGCTCCTCGTTTTGCTGAAGCGGGTTGTTATGTAGTGGATAATTCCAGTGCATGGCGTATGGATGAAGAAATCGCTTTGGTAGTCCCTGAAGTAAATCCAGGTGCTTTAGAAATGGCACGCTCCAATCATATTATTGCCAATCCGAATTGCTCGACGATTCAGATGGTTGTGGCGCTTAAGCCATTGCATGATGTTGTGCCGATTGAGCGTGTGGTGGTTTCAACCTATCAGGCGGTATCGGGTGCAGGTGGCAAGGCAATGGATGAGCTTGCCAAGCAGACAGGTGCTTTGCTGAATGGGCAAACGCCGAAAACAGATGTGTTTCCTGCACGTATTGCATTTAATGTCATTCCTCATATTGATGTTTTCCTTGAAAGCGGCTATACCAAAGAAGAGCAAAAAATGATTGATGAAACACGTAAGATTATGGGTGCAGACATTGCTGTAACTGCGACAACAGTGCGTGTGCCTGTGTTTTATGGGCATTCAGAGTCAGTAAACGTGACTTTTTCAGGGAAAATGAATGCAACTCAAGCCCGCGAATTGCTTGCAGATGCGGATGGTATTTGTGTTGTGGACGATCCTTCTAGCGAGGATTATCCATTGGCATCGGAGGCCGCAGGGACAGATCCAGTATGGGTTGGACGCATCAGAGATGATAATTCTTTCCCTAATTCCTTGCACTTATGGGTAGTTGCTGATAATGTACGTAAAGGTGCGGCTCTAAATGCCGTGCAGATAGCGGAAATTTTAATTCGCCAGCCTTAATCCTTTGTAGATGATTTCGGTTAGGCTGAGCTGAGGGAGGCACGCATGTGTCGTAGTTTCATGCATGTTTTTTGCGCTATAGCGCTTTCGATTTTTGGATTGTCAGGGATGGCTCAGGCCGCATCCTTGGGCAAGGTAGATGTTGCCAGCCACCTAGGCGAGCCTTTTTATGCCGAAGTTCCTTTAGGACTTGATGAAGGTGAGGCTATCTCTAGTGTTTTCGTAGAGTTAGCATCACCTGCTGATTATCAGATTTTAGAGGTATTTCGTGATTCAGAGGTCGGAGCGATTCGTACCGATGTAAAAAGCGACAGCAGAGGAAGCCGTGTTGAATTGACATCAACGAGTGCGGTGGAAGCTCCGTTTCTGAATCTCATACTAAAGGTGCGTTATGGTCATGCAACGCATTTTAAGAAATTTTCTATATTTTTGGATTTGCCGCGTGCGGCAAATCCCAATACTTCAAAAGAAAAAGTTTTACCTGTAAAAAGGATAGAAGACATTTCGGCCAACCCTATGTTGGAAGCTGTTCCAGTTGAAGAAAAGGTAGCGCAAGAAACGCAATCAAGTTTTACGGCTTATGATGGCTGGGCAAGAACGGAGCAGTATGGACCAATGGTGTATGGTGATACTATTTCCACTGTGGCAGAGCGTTTGCGTGTAGATGCTCGTTATAGCCGTCAGCAAGTCATGATGGCTTTGTTTGAAAAAAACAAAAGTAAATTTGCAAAAGAAAATATTAACCTAATCAATGCTGGCACATACTTGAACGTGCCGAGCGCGCAAGAAGTTGAGCACATTACTCGCTCTCAGGCTGTAAGTTTATTGAAAGAGCATAATGCCAAGTGGAAAGAGCTTACCAAGCAAACAAAATATGCGAGAGTCCAAGAAGCACAGAAAAATCGTTATGGTAAACATGTTCGTATGGGTGAGACTGCCAGCGGTGTTGCTTCTCAACCTATAGCTCAAGATAATGAAAGCTCTACACTATCAAACCCTGCATTAGAAACAGGCACGGCTACAATTGGTGCTGAAAAAACAGCTTCAACTACTGGAAAAAAGTCTCAAAATAACGAGGCAGAAACAGCCCTTCGCCAAGAAAATGATAGTCTGCAACAGCGTTTAAAGGATATGGAAGCGAAAATGGCGAAGCTAGCCGCTCAGCCAACGGCTGCGGAAGGTTTGGCAGCATCCAATGCGCGCATCAAAAAACTTGAATTACAATTGGCGCGTCAGGTTGGCGAATTAGAAAAGGCACGTAAACAAGCTTCTATGCAGCAAGGTGGCAGCCAAGGCATGGGCTTGATGACTTGGATTTTGATTGGCATCGTGGCGTTATTGGCAATGATTGCTGGTTACCTTGCATATGCATTGCGTGGTCAGCGTAGTCACCCAGTGGATTATCAAGAAGATGCACAAAGCATGATGGAACCTGTAGAAGAAGTTGAAGAGATTGATGTTGAGGTAGCTGATGTTGAAGAGGCGAATGTTGCTGAAGCTCCAGAAGTTGAAGGATCTAATGTAGAGCCAGTAGATTTTGAAGCGACTTTAATGGCAAGTGCAGATGACCTTCAAGCACCTTTAACAGAGACAATTCCTGAGTTGACGGATGAAGATACTTCTGAAATGGAAGCTTTCACTGAAGCTGAGGAAGAGCCTGATCCTAATGTTGATTACTTGAGTGAAGCTGATGTATATATGCGTTATGGCATGGAAGATGAGGCTGAAAAACAAGTTAGCATGGCATTACGTTTACGAGCTGATAATAAAGATGCGCATGTAAAATTGGTTCAGATTCGTCATGCACGAGGCAATCAGTCAGGTGTTGAAGAAGCCGTCACGACAGCACGCTCTGTTTTGGTTGGTGATGCTTTGGCAACATTTACAACTGCTTTTGATGCTTTGGAAGCAGGGACAGTAAATGAAGATGAGGCAAGTTTAGATGATACAATGCCACCAACGACTTTAGAAGAATTGACGAGCAGCTCTGCTGATGAAGAGGCATTACAAGCAGATAGTTCGCTTGATATGTCTGATGTTGATTTACCTGATTTTGATAACGATGAACCCTTGCAGGAATTACCGAGCAACGCTGCTGATGAAGAGGTACTGCAAGCAGATGACTCGCTTGATATAGGTGAGGTTGATTTGCCTGATTTGGATAGTGATGAGCCCTCTACTGAATCTGATGATAGTGCCGCTGAAATGGAAGATAGCCTTGATTTGGGTGATCTTGACTGGTCTTCTGAGAGCGATGTGGATATCAAGGCAGAAGATAGCGGGGCGTTGTTAAGTGAGATGGCAACTGAGAACGCTACTGAAGATTCTTCTGAGATAGCGGACTCGAATGACAGTGCAGATGTTGGCTCTGATGTTGCAGAGCAAGAAGCGTTTACTGAAGACACTACAGATGTTGAGGAAGTGGTTGAGGAGCCAATTAATTTGGGCGACAGTTTAGATAATTTAAACCTATCTGATTTGGAAATGCCTGATTTAGACGTGCCAGATAATGAAGAAGCAAGTGTAGCCTCTTCTTTGGAAGAAACTGACTTAGATCGTACAGTTGTGATGGATTGGTCAAAAGACACGTCTGTGATTACAGCTGGTGAAGATATTGGTGGAGAAAGCGGGGCAGATCATGATGCGCCCGCTGAAGCGGACAGTGCTTCGGATGAAGCAATTGTAGATTTGAATGAGGCAAACTTGGAAGAGGGTCTTGATATTGATTTGTCAGCCTTGGAAGAGGAGGAAACTTCATCGGATGATGTGCAAGAAGGCTCTAGCAGCACTATTGATGATGAGTTATCCAGCATGTCATTTAGCTTGGACGATTTAGATGTGGATTTGGACGCGACCCCTGATGATGGAGATATCGATGATTTCACCAGCACTATTCAATCAACATTGATTGATTTGGGTGTTAAAGAAGAGGAGTTGGATGTTTCTTTAGAGCCAGTTGATGAGGATGAACCTGAGTCTGGAGACCAAGAAAAAGATGATTTTGATGCAGATTTAGAGCTAGATAATCTTTTAAGTGATTTGGATGATTTTTCTAGTGATGATAAAGATAAAAAATAATATTCTAAGGTTATTTTGGAATGATGTTTGAAATGGAAAATGGGCAGTTTAACTGCCCATTTTCTTTTTGTTTAAGGGCTATGTGGTAGGTTTTCTATATGAGGTGGTTGCTTGCTGGTTTATTAATCGTAATTGTGCTTACAGAGCATGCTTGGGTTTGGGGCTTGGCACACTTGTTT
>JAUZQR010000245.1 GCA_030950865.1 Mariprofundaceae bacterium
CAACCACTCAACAGCGTTCATCTTTCCAGCATCAATGTTATAAACCACTGATTCTGAAACAATCGCAAACTCTGCTTCGGGAACCATTACAAACTTCACCTGTCCTTCACTAAAAGTATGTGCTTTTTTGTACTCACCAATTGCCCAGCGCATATTTTGTATGTCGGGTACAAAGTAGGTATATTTATTACCCGCAATTAAATTAGCATGCACAGCTTGAAACAAGTGCCCTTCTATTACGCTATCACCCGCTCCCTGATTAATATCATTGCTTAGATCTAGCGAAAATACCCATGTGTGCTTCGACTCCCTCTCTAACCGTGAAAGCTCCACTTCACCTATCAGCCAGCCTTCTTGTACGCCATTATTAGCTGAAGATTCAATGGTCAGGATATCAAATGTATCCATAAAGCCCTGCAATACCTGAAACATAAACTCTGCCTCAAATTTACTGGCTTCATAGCCATGATGTGCCAGCTTGTTGCGGACCTCAGACAAAGCATCAAAGTTCACCATCTTGATTGGCATGAGGTCACGACCAGTCGCCTGCTCCCAAGCTTCAAAAAAATGAGAACGTTTTACTACAGCCAACATTTGCCCCAGACCAAAACTATCCACACCCTTTGTTCCCTTACCAATAGCCAGGATTGCATCCATTACCTTAAGGCGCTGTTGTTCATCCAGCTTGGGCAGGCCATGTAGCAACAGCTTACGAAATGCCAGTTCGATTATTTTTGCAGCCTCAGTTGCCGCAAAGGTATACGACTGACTACCAAGACACTCCCTTACTCGCTCCATCTTTTTAAACATCTATCTCTCCCTCTACTAAACCTAGCAGAACATTCTATACCAAAGCACTGTGCAAGTTTAACATGAGCCTCTTTAATGAACTTCTTTCAACCATTAAAAGTATTCATTTAAGATAGCTTTTACTTCATCAGAATTTAGAACAGTTCCAACTTTTGGTGAGTCAATAATCGTGTAGTTATGCAACGGTGACCTTCCATCATACC
>JAUZQR010000246.1 GCA_030950865.1 Mariprofundaceae bacterium
CGCATCCTCATCATGCTCAACTACAATCACTGAATTGCCCAAATCTCTTAAACGTTTCAGCGTCGCCAATAAACGGTCATTATCACGCTGATGCAAACCAATCGATGGTTCATCCAAAATATATAACACACCAACCAAAGCAGAACCAATCTGCGTGGCAAGGCGAATCCTCTGTGCCTCACCACCAGAAAGCGTGCCTGCAGTACGCTCCAAACTTAAATAATTCAGACCCACTTCAATCATAAAACCCAAACGCGCAGAAATTTCTTCCACAACCTTTTCAGCAATGGCTTGATCTTGTGTATTAAGGTTTAAGTTTTCTATCCAACTCTGTGCTTCATGCAGTGGCAAGGCACACACCGTTGGCAGCGATAAATTACCCACCAAAATATGCCGTGCAGCACGGTTAAGGCGCGAGCCTTCACAACTTGGGCAAGCAATCGCATTGATATATTTAGCTAACTCCTCGCGCACATCTTCGGAGCCTGTTTCACGATACCTACGACTTAGATTAGGAATAACACCTTCAAAAGGACGGCTAACCGTACGACTTTGCGTACCAGTCTGATAGATAAAATCGACTTTCTTGCGACCTGTACCATGCAAGATTTGTTGCTTGGCATCATCAGGTAAATCGCTCCATGCCATATCCATCGAAACCCCTACATACGCTGCCACAGAAGCCAGTGTTTGGTGAAACATGACTGTTTCTCGCCCTCCCCACGGTGCAATCACCCCATTTTGCAAAGAAAGCGCGTTGTCTGGCACAACCAAATCAGGGTCGAAAACACTTTGAATGCCCAAACCATCGCATTTCGGGCATGCACCTACAGGTGAATTGAATGAAAATAGGCGTGGCTCCAATTCAGGATAAGAAATACCGCAATCAGCACAGGCATAATGTTCAGAATATAAACGCTCATCATCACCAATTAACGCAATCAGCATACCATCACCATAACGTAGCGCAGTCTCTACTGAATCTGCCAAGCGGGTACGAATACCATCGCGAATGACCAACCTATCCACCACCAACTCAATATTATGCTTGATGTTCTTTTTGAGCTCTGGCGCATCATCAAGCGGCATCACCTCACCATCAATACGCACCCGCACAAAACCATCCTTACCCGCTTGTTCCAATTCTTTGCGAAACTCACCTTTTCGCCCTCGCGCAATTGGTGCAAGAACCTGTACCTTACTGCCTTCCTTCAATGCCAATAGTTGCTCAATAATCGCACTAGCTGGCTGGGCAGTAATAGTCTTTCCACAGCTATGACAATGCGGTTTTCCAATGCGTGCAAATAGAAGGCGTAGATAATCATACACTTCAGTAATCGTCCCCACTGTCGAACGCGGGTTGCGACTGGTGGTTTTCTGCTCAATGGAAATAGCTGGCGATAAGCCTTCAATGGCATCAACATCTGGTCGTTCCATCATACCCAAAAACTGTCGTGCATAAGCTGATAAAGATTCCACGTAACGACGTTGACCTTCTGCATACAAGGTATCAAAAGCCAAGGATGATTTACCCGAACCTGATACCCCTGTAATCACAATCAGCTTATCACGTGGTAATTCAATGCTGATATTTTTCAAATTATGTACACGTGCGCCTTCTACGCGAATGACATTCTTACTCATGCAAACTCTCCATTGGAAACATTACATCATATCCTGTGGGTCTACATCCACCCGTCTTCGTACGCCTGACGGTACAGCAACAGCTTTCAAAACAGGCGCAAGTTTCCAAGGCAATATCTTCCGCGTCGCATCACGCAGCAACAACTCGACCCGAAAACGCCCTGCCACTCGTTCCATCGCACACTGCATAGGACCACTGACTTTTACCTGATCCCATTGATGCAAAACCTCAGCCAAAGTGGATGCTGCTTTTTGAGCTCTATGTAAATCTCGTGCAGAAAAAACAATGCGTACCCAACGCCCAAAGGGCGGAAATGATAATGCTTCACGAAGCTGTTGTTCTTCATCAAGAATAGAACGTGCCTGAACATCACCCACGCGCAACAACCACGGCGCATCAGGGTTGCATGTTTGAATCAATACACGTCCAGGGCAATCACCACGCCCTGCCCGACCAACCACCTGCGTCATTTGCTGCCACCAACGCTCACCAGCTCTAAAATCAGGCAAATTAAGACCTAAATCGGCATTTACCACACCTACCAAGGTCACATTAGGGAAATGATGCCCTTTCACCAACATTTGTGTGCCAACCAAGCAGTCTAATTTACCTTGTGCAAATTGCTGTAGCGTTTGTTTGAGTTGTGTTTGGCTCTGCACTACATCCCGATCAAAACGTGCAAATTCTAATTCAGGTATATACTCGCTTAATAACTCATCTATTTTTTCTGTTCCTGCCCCCAATGGCAATAACGCATCTTCACCACAATGCTCACATACACGGGGTACACGACGTTTATAATCGCAACTATGGCAACGTAATTGCCCAGCTCTTCGGTGTAATGTTAGACGAATAGAGCAGGCATGGCATTCAGGTACATGACCACATGCCGTACATTGCAATGCTGGGGCATAACCACGCCGATTAAGAAAGACAATCGACTGCTTTCCAGCAGCTTTTTCATCCTTTAATGCTTGTAAAAAAGGCTCGGATAATACCGCATGATTACCACGCATATCAATGATTTCAGGCGTAATCGCGGCATGACCCGAAACACGCTCTGGAAGCTCAAGCAATGTCATTGAACCTGTTTTTACCTGTCGCCAGCTCTCTAAACTCGGTGTTGCCGAACCAAGCACCACAGGAATATTCTTCTCCTGCGCTAAAAGTAAACTCATATCACGCGCCGAATAACCCACACCATCTTGCTGTTTAAATGAGCTGTCATGCTCCTCATCCACCACAATCATGGATAAGCGTGGCAACGGTAAGAAAAGAGCCGAGCGTGTGCCAATCAATACATCCAAATTTTCCAAATCATGACGCACGGCAATGCGCTCAACATGCGGCATCGCCGAATGCCATGTTGCCAAACGCTTAAATCGTAGGGATAAACGCGATAACCACATTGGAGTCAATCCAATTTCAGGCACCAAAATTAGAATCTGCCCACCTTCTTTGACACGCTGTTCCGCAGCGCGCAAGTAAACCTCAGTTTTCCCTGAACCTGTTACACCAAATAATAAGAAACTGCGAAAATTCAAACCTGTGGCAATGATTTGATCACAAGCTTCTAATTGTTTGGAAAGTAAGGTATGCACACAATCAGGCGTTTTTTCCATCACAATATTTTCTTGTGAGCTATCTTGAATACGCTCTTCTAAACAGCCTGCCTGCAAAGCTTTTAAAACACGGTATTGAGGATGTGTATCGCAACGCTTCACAATGGTTTGCAAAGAAATTGCTGCTTTGCTGTGAAAAGACTGAGACAACGTTTCATCAAACTGACTTAAAGCCTGTTTATCGACATATCGAAAACGACGTTTATCATCCGCTGCCCACGCCAACGCCATTTCCCACACTTGTCCTTCAACGGCAAGATAATAATGTGCTAAACGCTGCAAAAAACGTTGCTGTAAATCATCATATGGCGGGTAAATATCCAAACGATCTAACACGCACTTATAAGCATCTGACGTTGGATGTTGATGAATACGTTGTATCAGCCCGATACGCTCGCCTGAACCCAATGGCACACGCACACGAATGCCTTTTAATGGCGTTCCAAGCTCAGATGACCATTGATATGTATATTGCATATGCAGCGGCGCAAACACCACTACATCAACACATATCATCACACTTGCATTCAGCGCGATACCTTCCCTTTGGTAATATCAATACCACATTCCGTTGCAACAAATTCAGGTACCAACTCTTTCAATAATACTTTCACATGCTCTACTTCACGTGCCACACATGCCGCTTGCAAACGCACTAAGATATTTTGCAAATCAGACCAATCCACATCACGGCTACCTGAAAGCATAATCTTGGGGTGTTTCGTAGCTACCAATGCTTCCTGTTCATGAAAAAGTTCTTCATACAACTTCTCACCTGGACGTAGACCTGTAAATTGAATTTCAATATCTTTGCCCAATTGCATACCTGATAAATGAATCATCTGCTCTGCCAAATCTGTGATTTTCATAGGAGAGCCCATATCAAGCACAAAAATCTCACCACCAGCACCCATGCTACCAGCTTGTAAAATAAGGCTAACAGCTTCTGGAATCGTCATAAAATAACGGGTCATACCAGGGTCTGTAACCGTAACGGGCCCACCTTGTTCAATTTGTTTTTTAAACAGAGGCACCACCGAACCAGCAGAGCCTAGAACATTGCCAAAACGTGTTGTGACAAAAGCTGTTTCCTGTTGACGTTGATTCAAGTTCTGACAATAAATCTCTGCTGCTCTTTTGCTGGCACCCATAACATTGGCAGGATTTACAGCT
>JAUZQR010000247.1 GCA_030950865.1 Mariprofundaceae bacterium
GCTGTCTTGCTTTCGGGCTGCGAAACCTTGTCATCAGATGCACTTTTTTACGCAGATACATGCCTGTAAAGATAATGGAAAAGATAAGCAGTATCCAAGGGTAAAGCTGTTTCAACCAAGTGATTAGATGTTCTGCTAACTTCTCTCTATCGTTGTCTTGAAACTCCAAAATATAGCGATACCAGCTTAGTTTCACGGACTCCCACACGGCATCGAAGGCTGGAAATTGTACGGCAGATAGTTGCCAGCGTGATGCAGGGGTTGGATCCATGCGCTGCCACTGCCCACCTTGCCAGACTTCGACCCAGCTATGGGCATGCTGTTCTCTAAGCACTAAAAAATATCCGACATCATTCCATTCTCCGCCGTAATAACCATTGATAACCCGTGATGGTATGCCCAATACTCTGGCGGCAAGCGCCAGTGTGGTCGCATACAATTCGCAATGCCCACGTTTACTTTTCAGAAAAGATGCCAGTGGATGCTCTGTATCAATCGGGGCGTGCAAGTCATATGTCCAGCTTTGCAGCTCGCGCATAAGAATATGAAGCGATTGAGAGGGCGTGTTATTGGGTGAAATGCTGTTTTTTACCCAGTCTTTTAAATCATTGGGAACAGTGCTTGCATCAGATTCGGAAGGCATAGGCATTTGCTTGGATAAATAACGTTCAGCAGGATGAAAAACAGGTGTGTTTGAGAGTGCATCAAGTTGCATACTCAGGCGCAATCGACGTGCTGGGGCTTTGTTGAAACGAAGTTGCAGTAAATCATCAAATTTTATCTGATTGTCATGCTTATCAATGGCTCTTACACCATCAGGAAGGAATATATAGGGGTGATCAGATGCTTCACGAAAGACTGCGATGGCATAACCTGAATCAGTTGATTTGGAGAAGATAATGCTATCTGTAGCTGCCCATGTTTTAACTGTTTTATGAGGGCGCTGTTTCCAACCATGATTACTGTATTGGCTTAATGTTACACCGCGCCAATAACGCCCAAGGATTTGTTTCTGAAATTTCTTCACATTGCCATCTGTGGCTTCGGCACGTAAAACCACTGTAGCATCCAACTCACGAGCAAAATCACCCAGTTGCACATGATCTGAAAAGCCTGTGGTGGCTTTGCGTGGTTGTGTGGGTTGCAATTTGCTTTGCACATCAAAACGCGGCAATGCAATAAACATCAACAGTGCAATCAGTAGCATCACCAATGTGCCGCGTAAGTCGTAGGCGAGTGTGTGAATGGGCAAATCACCACCAGGCTGTTGCAAGCCATACAGACAAATAGCCGAGCGCCATGTGAACCACATCAATGCCAGCAGCGGGATAGCATAAAGTACGGAATCGGTGAGTACCGCACCAGCCAGCATAAGGAATAAACCTGTCAACATGCGATGCAAATGATTGCGTGGCGTGGGTGTTTCAACGATGACTGCCAGAGCAAGAATAAGCAGGAAATCTGTAAATGCGACAACCCATGCACGACCCAAAACGAGTTCAAGTCCAACCCATAAAAAGCCGAACCACCCAATAAAACTGGCTTGCATTTCCGTTAAAGAAAAACGTGTGCCTATATACCAGCGCAAGAGGGCAGCAATGGCTGGCAAACTCCAATATAGCGGGCTAACAAAATCGGAGAGTGCTAAGGCAGCAATACCTGAAATTAATACCCCGAGCGTTAACCGTTCAGCATTGCCTGTAGATGATGGCAGAACCTGATTCATGAAGTCTCAACCAATGATAATAAAATATGATTGTTTTGTGTGTGGGGTGGCAAATGTTCGGGTTTGGCAGACGTAATGGCATGAATTGCGGCTTGCAAACCTTGCGGTTTAGAACAGTCAAAAGATTGCTGACCAAGAATAAGATAAATGTTTGTCGGTACGACTTTCTTGGTTTCAATATGGCTTTGAAGCCAATACCATGCCCGCCCGAGCAATACTTCAAATGCTGCATGACTGTTTGCGAGGTGTTTGGGCAGCCGTAAATCGACGCATAAATGTATTTTTTCTGGCTGCTCTGTGTGTTGTGAAAAATGTTTGATGCGCCATGAACTTGGCTCTAAAGTTGATTTTCGCCAATGAATACGTGAGGGCGAATCACCAGCCGCATAGGCACGCAAATCATGGTATTCATCG
>JAUZQR010000248.1 GCA_030950865.1 Mariprofundaceae bacterium
CGTGTGGAAGTGCATAAATTAAACATTATGGTAGCTCTTTCTGAAGCGTTAACATGTCGCCGCCGTGTATTGTTGGGTTATTTTGGCGAACATTTGGAAGAAGATTGTGGTAATTGTGATATTTGTCTGGATCCACCAGAGACTTATGATGGTACGGAGCTGGCACAGTTAGCCATTCGTTGTGTGAAAGAAGCCAAGGGTGATTTTGGTGTGGGTTACATTATTGATGTGCTGCGCGGCTCGAAAAATGCACGCATTGTTAGCAATAAGCATGAGAAATTAAAAACACATGGTAATGGTGCGGACATCAATGGTGATGAATGGACTTCTATTCTGAGACAATTGGTGCATCAGGGGTATTTTCAGCAAGATGTTTCTCGTCGTGCAGCCTTGGTAGTCACGAAAAAAGGCGAGCTGCTGTTGAAAGGTGGTGATGCAACATTGGCACGTTATCAACCAGGGCTTAAACGCAAACTGCGTCGTTTTTCTCAAGGTAGAGATGCTGCTCTGTTTAAGAAGCTTGTAGCAATGCGTGTGGCGTTAGCAGAGGCTGAAGATGTTGCCAACCATGTTATTTTGAGTGATGTGGCTCTAACTGAAATGAGCCAGTTTGTGGGTGAGATAAAAGTTGATGATTTGCGTAAAGTGAGTGGTATGGGTCAGCATAAATTGGATGCTTATGGCGAAAGTATTGTTGCTGTCTTGAAGGCGCATGCTTCAGCAAGGGCCAGTGGAAAAATGAGTGATACCAATGGGTTTCCTAAGCTTCTTGCCAAAGGTCCTGCGCCAACGGATGGTCAAAGTCATACTTGGAATTTATACAAAAAAGGCGTAAGCATTGAAGATATTGCCCAGCAACAGGGCGTTTCGGAAAAAACAGTCATCAATCATTTCATTGCCTTGGTGCGTGCCGCGCAGCAGGTTGATGTATCGAAGATTGTGCCTGATTTTGACCAAGTGATGGCAGAGCTGGATGATGCCGACCCTTATGCTTCATTGTCTGAAATTAAAAGTGAGTTGACAGTGGATTTAAGTAATGAGCAATTTCGTTTGGTGTTGGCATGGCGTGAGGGTATCGGCGTAAGCTAAATAGTTACAATAAAACTGGAATAGAGAAAAGCCAAGGTTACAATCAAGTAACCTTGGCTTTTTTATGTGGCCAACTAAAGCGCGTAATAAAGTGTTAAACCAATGGCAACAAGCATGCTTGCCGCACTACTGAATAATAATGTTTGGGCAGTTTTGAGTCGCGATGGGTTGCCATGTTGAATGCTTGGTGGTGTTTGCTCGGTCAAAGAGATATTTTGGATAAGCTGAGACAATGCCTGAATATATCGTTTAGTTTTTTGTGTTTCATTGATTGGAAGGCGTAAAGCTAGCTGTTTTAGGGTGATGATATTCTTATGTTCAGGGGTGTTCATCGTGGCATGGGTAAACAATGTGACCGCCTCAATATTGATGCGTTCTCCGATAATGCCTTTTAGAGCGTCACAAATATGTGCGTGTTGGCGAAGTGGGCTTTCAAAGCGGAAGGTTTCTTTCTTGTTTTGCTGACACCACATGGCATCGCGCAAGGAACCACAGATAGAGCCCGAATATGCGGCACTGTTAAGACAAGTGATGTCAGCGCCTAAAATCAAATATTCGATATAAACAGACTTTCCTTTTCTGTCTTGAAAGTGAATATCCTCTAGGATATGGAAACCCTGTTTGTGTAATAAATGCATATGGTGACGAATACGCATACGTCCCCATGCTGCAACAAGCCATGGTTTAGCAAGCAGTAATGAGGTGATTAACAGTGCGATGGATATGGCGGCTAAATCGGGTGATAGATTGTGTGTAAATAAAGACAGCATATGAGTCTCCTAGAGATGAATGCTGTAGTGATAGCAAGCTACTGTCCGTGATGGTTGTCACATTATAAGCTTAATACTTCTTGATTTTAATGTGTAGACATTGCCTCTCCCTATAAAAATAAGGAGAGGCTTTATCGATTGTTTTAGAGGCTGAGTTGTTTTAGCCAGCGTTCCAAGAAGTGAATATTAAAATCCGCTTTTTGAAAGCCTGGGTTAGCAAGCAAGCGGCGATGTAATTCACAGTTTGTTGTGACACCAATGATAGCAAGCTCATCAATCGCACGTTGCATGCGGCGAATGCATTTGTTGCGATCGCGTGCGTGGGTGATAATTTTTGCAATCATGGAATCGTAATGCGGCGGAACTTTATAGCCAGTATAAACAGCGGAATCCACACGCACACTTCTGCCGCCAGGCGCATGGTATAGCTCGATAGTTCCCGGAGAAGGTGTGAATTTGAAAGGGTGTTCGGCATTGATGCGACATTCAATCGCATGACCTTTCATTTTGATTTGCTCTTGTGTGTAGGCAAGTTTTTCGCCAGCAGCAACACGAATTTGCCATTCAATTAAATCAACACCTGTAATAAATTCTGTGACAGGATGCTCAACCTGAATACGGGTATTCATTTCCATAAAATAGAATGATTGATCTGGATTAAGTAAGAACTCAATCGTACCCGCGCCTTCATAATTCACTGCTGATGCAGCAGCAACGCCTGCCGCACAAATTTCCTGACGGGTTTCTTCACTAATGGATGGGCTTGGTGCCTCTTCGAGTACTTTTTGGTTGTTACGTTGAATTGAGCACTCGCGTTCGAACAAATGCACCAAATTTCCATGTTTATCACCCATGACCTGTACTTCGATATGACGAGGCTCTTCAAGAAACTTTTCAATGAAAACAGTCTCATCACCAAACATGGTTTTAGCTTCTGTTTGGCAAACATTAAATGCAGTTGCTAGTGAAGCTTCGGAGCGAACAATTTTCATGCCGCGCCCACCACCACCTGATGCAGCCTTAATAATTAAAGGAAAGCCAGTGGATTTAGCAACTTCTTTGGCTTCTTCAACACTATGAACAGCACCATCTGAGCCTGGAACCAATGGTACATTGGCTTGTTCCATACGTTTTTTAGCTTTAACTTTATCACCCATAACACGCATGGATTCAGGCGAGGGGCCAATCCAAGTGAGCCCAGATGCAATAACAATTTCGGCGAATTCTGAATTTTCTGCCAAAAAACCATAACCAGGATGAATAGCCTGAGCATCGGTGACTTCGGCAGCTGCCATAATAGCAGGAATACTTAAATATGAATGTGTGCTAACAGCAGGGCCAATGCAAATGGCCTCATCGGCGAGTCGTGTATGCATGGCATCACGGTCTGCTTCTGAATAAACTGCGACAGTCGCAATACCTAATTCTTTACAAGCGCGAATAACACGAACGGCAATTTCACCACGGTTGGCAACGAGAACTTTATGAAACATAATAATATTCCTTATGCTGGTGTGATAACAAAAATAGGTTGACCATATTCAAGCGGTGTCGCGTTATCGACCAAAATTTCTGTCACCGTACCAGCGTATTCCGCTTCAATTTCGTTCATGAGTTTCATGGCTTCAATAATACAAAGTGTTTGACCTTTTTTGACTTTATCTCCCTCATTAACGAATGCATCTGAATCAGGACCAGGTGAGCGATAGAATGTTCCAACCATGGGCGAGTTCACAACATGTTCGGAGCCAGTATCATCAGAGGCTGAAGGTGTTGTGAGCTCTTGAGCTGGCGCAACTGCTGGAGCAGCCATTGTTTGTGGTGCTGTGAAAGCAACAGGCGCTGCAACGCTGCCCTGACGGGAAATGCGAATAGATGATTCGCCTTCTGTGACTTCGATTTCAGTAACATCTGAGCTTTGTACAAGTTTAATTAATTTGCGAATTTCAGTAATATTCAAGGTAAACTCCTTATTTATTTTGTAGTTTTGTAATCAGCCCGTGTAATGCGAGCATGTAAGAGGTATTGCCAAAGCCTGTGATGATACCACTTGCGACATCGGATAAAAAAGATTCATGGCGAAAGCTTTCGCGTTGGTGAACATTGGATAAGTGGACCTCAATAAATGGTATCTGAATGGCTAAAAGTGCATCGCGCAAAGCAACGCTGGTGTGGGTGTAAGCGGCAGGGTTGATAATAATACCATCCAATTTATCACGTTCAGCTTGATGCAGACGGTCAACCAACTCACCTTCATGGTTACTTTGATAGGTGGATATTTTTGCGTTGAGAGAATCGCCCAATGCCAGCAATTCGGCATTAATATCCGAGAGTGTTTGTGAGCCATAGGTTTCTGGCTCGCGCGTACCCAAAAGGTTGAGGTTTGGACCATGCATAACGAGGATTTTTAGAGGCTTCATGTTTGTTCTCCCCATGTTACGGATAACTGTAATAGCACTTCATCATTCGGTTTAGCACATAATAATGTCGCCAACATAGCGCGAGCAAGCTCTGACTCACCTTGTTGCCATAATATACGGGCTAAAGGCAGTGATGATACTTCTCTAGGCTGCTGTTTATTGCTTTTACTAAGAAGTGACTTTGCCTTTTGGAAGTGCTCAGTAGCTTTTTCTTGCTGGTCTTGTGCTTGTAAAATATGCCCAAGCCATGCCCATGCTTTGGGTTCTGTGGGGGCAAACTCAAGTATTTCCAATAAAATACTTTCAGCTTCTTGCAAAGAGTGTGTTTGAAAGGCTTTTTTTGCAGCCGTAAAGCCTTGTGCAACACCCGACCAGCTTTCTGGTTTGGGCGTTGTTTTAGCGCTTGGGTTGGGGGAAGCGGTGCTTGCTGCTAGCATGCGTGACAATCTACGGGGCTTCGATAAGTGGGTCAAATGGTTAGATAGCTATTTTTATCTATTTTTGTCGAAATAACACGTTAATTTGCGAATAAAATATAAAAAAGGCATGGTTTTATGCAGATTCAGTTAAATGGTGAAAATACGCAGGTAGCAGCAACAAACTTGATTGAGCTTGTAGCGGAATTGGGTTTGGAGCAGCGCATGATTGCGATTGAGCGCAATATGGAAGTGGTTCCTAAAAGTGAATATACGGGCACACAACTTGAAGAAAGTGACCGTATTGAACTGGTACATATGATTGGCGGAGGGTGACATACAGTGAGTGATATTTTTAAGGTTGGAACGCATGAGTTTACATCACGTTTGATTGTTGGCTCTGGAAAATACAAAGATTTTGAAACAACCAAGCTTGCAACAGAAGCATCAGAAGCGGAAATGATTACCGTCGCGGTGCGCCGTGTAAATATCACCGATATGGGCAAAGAAAACCTTTTGGATTATATCGACCCGAAAAAATATACTATTTTGCCTAATACAGCAGGTTGTTTTAATGCCGAAGATGCAGTGCGAACGTTAAGGTTGGCGCGTGAAGCAGGTGGCTGGAATTTGGTAAAACTGGAAGTGCTTGGCGATACAGAAACATTGTACCCCAATGTTGTAGAAACCATCAAAGCGGCGAAAATGCTGGTAGCAGAAGATTTTGAGGTGATGGTGTATACCAATGATGATCCAATTGTGGCAACGCGTTTGGAAGAAATTGGTTGTGTAGCTGTGATGCCGTTGGGTAATCCCATTGGCTCAGGTCGCGGCTTGGCGAATCCATTTAATATTCGCGTGATTAAGCAGCGTGCCAACGTTCCGATTGTCGTCGATGCGGGTATTGGCACTGCATCTGATGCTGCCAAAGCCTTGGAATTGGGCGCAGATGCGGCATTGATTAACACTGCCATTGCAGAAGCGAAAGATGAGTGCATGATGGCGCGTGCCATGAGGGATGCAGTGCGGGCAGGAAGGTTGGCACATTTGGCAGGGCGCATGCCGAAAAGAGCTTTTGCTTCGGCATCATCGCCGACAGAGGGTTATATCTGGGATTAAGATAGCTACTCAGCTCACCCCTGATTCTCCTAATGCCTGCGTTGAAAAATGCTCACTTATAGTAGTAAGCTCTGCTTTTTCGTCTTGCCCTTAGAAAGAATCAGCGGCAATCTGAACAGCTACAAGTTATATTGCGTCGGTACTGAATAGTTACCGTGGTTAAAGGATTTAATACATGACTGAATTAAAGAATGATTTATTTTTACGCGCGTGTTTGCGCCAAGATGTGGAACGCACACCTGTATGGATGATGCGTCAAGCAGGACGTTATTTGGCGGAATATCGCGCCACACGTGCCAAAGCTGGCGGCTTTTTGAATCTATGCCGTTCGCCAGAGTTGTGCAGTGAAGTGACTTTACAGCCAATTGATATTCTTGATGCAGATGCAGCGATTTTATTTTCGGATATCTTGGTTGTGCCAGAAGCTATGGGCATGGAGTTAACATTTGGTACGGGTGAAGGCCCTAAGTTTCCTGACCCAATCACATGTAAAGCGGATGTTGAAAAGCTTCCCGTGTTAGACGACCCGACCCGTGAACTAGGTTATGTCATGAATGCTGTAAGCACGATTCGTCGTGATTTGAATGGTCGTGTTCCGTTGATTGGTTTTGCAGGTAGCCCTTGGACATTGGCAACGTATATGGTTGAAGGTGGTGGTTCTAAAACTTTTTCCAAAGTCAAAGCCATGATGTTTAACGAGCCTGAAACCATGCATTTATTGTTGGGCAAACTGGCGGATTCAGTTGCAGCCTATTTGAATGGTCAAATTGCAGCAGGCGCACAAGCGGTACAAATCTTTGATACATGGGGCGGTATTCTGAATACCAGCGCTTACAATGAATTTTCATTGCAATATATGCAGCGCATTGTGCAGCAACTAACCCGTGAAAATGACGGGCGTAAAGTGCCTGTGATTTTATATTCTAAGGGCGGTATGGGTTGGCTGGAAGCGATGGCAGATACTGGCTGTGATGTATTGGGCTTGGATTGGTCAATCGATATTGATGAAGCCAAAGCCCGTGTGGGAGATCGTGTTGCCTTGCAAGGTAATATGGATCCAACGATGCTGTATGCCAAGCCAGAGCGTATTC
>JAUZQR010000249.1 GCA_030950865.1 Mariprofundaceae bacterium
CTGCAGAATCGGCTATATTAAACAACAATGCTGATGTGGTGGCGTTTGGATCGTTATATATCGCTAATCCAGATTTAGTTGAACGTTTTAGCACTGATGCAGAACTTAATACTCCCGATCAAGCAACATTTTATGGTGGCGATAGTCATGGTTACACCGATTATCCTAGTTTGGTAGTTAGCTAATGGCTGAATATTTTAGTGAAGATACATTCACTTTTCTGAGACGTTTGGGTGAGAATAACAATCGCGATTGGTTCAATGCACATAAAGACGAATATGAGCAGATGGTGCGAGAGCCAGCCTTGGCTTTTATTCGTGCCATGCAACCCGAATTGGCGCGATTTGCTCCGCATTTTGTAGCGGTTGATAAAAAAGTTGGTGGCTCGTTGATGCGGGTATACCGTGATGTACGTTTTGGTAAAAACAAACAGCCGTATAAAACCAATATAGGCATTCAATTTCGCCATGAGGTTGGTAAGGATGTGCATGCGCCAGGATTTTATTTACATATTGAAGCCCATGAAGTGTTTGTTGGAGCAGGGATTTGGCACCCTGACAGTGAAACTTTAAAGAAGATTCGCACCTATATTGATGCTCACCCCACACGTTGGAACGATGCTATGAACGATGTGGGTTTTAACAAAGCCTTTCAGATGGGTGGTGATAGTTTGAAACGTGCGCCCAAGGGTTATCCCATGGATCATGCCATGATTGAGGAATTAAAACGTAAAGATTTTATTGCCATTGCACCCTTCATGCCTGAACTAATTTTACAAGATGATTTGGTGGGACTTATTGGCAGTTATTTTGAAACAGCAGAGCCGTTGATGCAGCAACTATGTAGGGCGATAGGTGTGAAATATTGAAACGTTAGACAATAGAGAAGCATAAATGGAGGGGGGAAGGTATGAGTAATCCAGTGATTGCGGGAAGTGCGCCAAAGGGTGTTGAGTTAGAAAAAGGTGAGGAATATCACTGGTGTGCATGTGGGCGTTCAAGAAACCAGCCTTTTTGTGATGGTTCGCATCGAGGCACTGATTTTACGCCAGTTGCATTTAAAGCCCAATCTTCAGAGAAAGCCTTTTTGTGTATGTGTAAACACACCAAAAATCCGCCGTATTGCGATGGTTCACACAAATCTTTGCCCAAAAAGGGCGAGGAAAATATTCCAGTTGAAGGTGTTCAAGCGACACCCGAAGAACCTACGGTGAAACGCATCCATGATTTGGCAAAGTTTGGTTTGGAGCAAACAGGTCATCATGGTGAGATGGTTGCTATGGGTGTGCCGCGTTCTGATTTACCACATTGGGATGATATTCAATTATTGGCAGCACAGTTTGCTAGCAAACCATTGATGGAAGATGTTGCTGTGGGTAGTGAACTGGTGATTGGTTCCAATGCCAAGAAACCATTGGTTTTGGATATACCCTTGTTCGTTTCCGATATGAGCTTTGGCGCATTATCGCAAGAGGCAAAAGTCGCCTTAGCAAAAGGTGCTGAATTGGCGGGTACAGGTATTTGTTCGGGTGAAGGCGGTATGCTTTTTGAGGAACAAGAAGCCAATTCACGCTATTTTTATGAATTGGCATCCGCACAGTTTGGTTTTGACGAATCATTGCTCGCAAATGTTCAAGCCTTCCACTTTAAAGGTGGGCAGGGTGCGAAAACAGGTACGGGAGGACATTTACCAGGTACAAAAGTAACTGAGAAGATTGCTGAGGTTCGAGGTTTGCAGGTCGGTGAAGATGCAGTTTCTCCACCAACCTTTGCAGATTTGAATAGCCCTGATGATTTTAAACGTGTTGCAGATCGGGTGCGTGAAGTAACAGGTGGTATTCCCATTGGCATGAAATTATCCGCCAATCATATTGAAGATGATATTGATTTTGCATTGGCTGCAAGTGTGGATTATATTATTTTAGATGGTCGCGGTGGCGGCACAGGCGCTGCACCGCGTATTTTCCGAGATCATATATCCGTACCAACCATTCCTGCATTGGCGCGAGCAAGGAAGCATTTGGATGGTTTGGGGCGTGGTGATATTACGTTAATCATTACAGGTGGATTGCGTATGCCAGAAGACTTTATCAAAGCGATGGCATTGGGTGCAGATGGTATTGCATTATCCAATAGTGCCTTGCAATCCATCGGCTGTGTGGCAGCGCGTATGTGTAATACCAATCAATGTCCAGCAGGCATTGCTACACAAAAGCCAGAGTTGCGAAAAAAGCTAAATATTGAAGAGAGTGCTCAACGTTTGGCACGATTCTTTGGCGCTTCAACTGAATTGATGAAGGTGATGGCAAGGGCATGTGGGCATAATCATTTAAATCAATTCAACACGCATGATATTACAACGTGGAAAAGAGACATGGCGGACTTATCAGGTGTGAAGTATGGAGGTTTGAAATGAGCGAAAGAAAAGAAAATCCATTGACGGATATTCACACGGTGATTTCTGAGCGTTGGAGTCCGCGTGCGTTTGATATTGAAAAGCCTGTTGAACAAGAAAAGTTGCTTTCAGTGTTGGAAGCCGCTCGTTGGGCACCAAGTTGTTTTGGTGATGAACCTTGGCGATTTGTGGTCACAAGCCGATTTGAAGATAAAGCGGCATGGCAACACATGTTAAGTATTCTTGTGCCAGGAAATCAATCGTGGGCGCAACATGCACCCATATTGATGTTGGCATGTGCTGACTCAGTGTTTCGTGCCAATGGTAAGCCGAATCGCTGGGCTCATTATGATGTTGGCCAAGCCAGTATAAGCCTGTGCCTACAAGCTACAGCGTTGGGCTTGGCAACACATCAAATGGGTGGTTTTGATGCCGATAAAGCACGCGAGGTGTTAAAAATACCTGAGCAATTTACCCCAATGGCAGCCATTGCATTGGGTTATCAGGGTGATGCAAGCGCATTGGATGAAGGTTTACAGTCTGTTGAACTTGCTGAACGCAAGCGTCAACCCATGTCTGAAAACTTCTTTTCAGGGGTTTGGGGTAAAGGTATTTCACAGGAGTAAACCATGACAATTTCAATAAGAAATACCGCTGTCGTTCCTGAAGGTGATGGTGTTGAGGTAAAGCGCTTGATGCCTTTGGCAAACTTCCGCAACTTTGACCCGTTTGTGCTTTGGGATCATTTTGATATTTCAGGTGGTGGGTTCCCCAATCATCCACATCGTGGTTTTGAAGCGATTACCTATATGTTTGATGGCGGCATGGAACATGCCGACAACCTTGGTAATCAAGGCATAATTTTTGGTGGTGGCGCACAACGCTTTACAGCAGGAAAAGGCATTGTGCATTCGGAAATGCCCGATGGGAGAGCCGTAGGCATTCAACTTTGGATTAATTTACCCAAACGCTTGAAATCAGTTGCGCCTGATTATGAGCAAGTGGATGTGATACCCGTAGAGAAAAAAGATGGCATTAGCATACGCAGGATTGTGGGTGAGGGTGGTGCTATTCAGCTTAAAACTAATGTGGAGTATCTTGATGTTGTTTTAGAGCAGGGTGCTTCTTGGAATAAAATGATTGCAACGGATTTTCGTGGTTTTGTATATGTAATGAAAGGCTCTGTAACGCTAAATGGGCATGTGTTGCATGCAGGGCAAGCAGCATTTGTTGAGCAGGAGCGTGAGTTAGAGTTTTTGGCAGGTAAAAATAGTCGTGTGATGTGGTGTTTTGGCAAACCGCATGGTGAGCCAATTTATCAACACGGCCCATTTGTGGATTAAAAGCGAGGCACTCTTGACTCTTGAGTATACTCCATGCTTTATACTTCGGCTATGAAGATTGGTGAGTTATCAAAAATGACGGGCGTATCTATTGATACGGTGCGTTATTATGAAAAGCGAGGCTTGATTCCAAGCCCTGTGCGTTCACGTGCAGGTTATCGGCAGTATGGTGAACATGATGCCAAACGCTTGCTGTTTATTGTACAGGCAAAAGGGCTTGGTTTTACATTGGAAGAAATCGGTCAGTTGCTTGCTTTGCGCAGTGATGGGCGTGCTTGTGTTGAGGTGCGTAGTGCTGCTCAATCCAAAGCCCAAGAGATTGATTTGAAAATTCAGAAACTATCACAGGTGCGCCAAACATTGCTTGAACTGGCATCAGAGTGTGAAAAATCTGCCACAGATGACCCGTGCCCTATTTTAAAATCATTGGAGAAATGAGTTGAACGATACTGATATAAAAAAAGAACATACTCCCTTGCTTGCTGCTGCTGTAGCAGGTTTTCTGGCATCAGCGTGTTGTATTGGCCCCTTCGTTGTCGTGCTATTAGGGCTGGGATCAGCCTCAATGTTTATTGTTATGGAGCCGTACCGTCCTATATTTTCAGCTATTACGTTTGTGCTGATTGCTTGGGCTGGTTGGCGACATTGGCAAGGGCGGAAAGTGTGTATGGCTAAAGGTTGTCCACCGAAGAAGCCTGTGTTGCTAGTTTCTTTAGGTGGATTTGCTTTGTTACTGCTCATTTCACCATCCTTATTGCCGTATATTAGTTAAGGAGTTATGTATGAGTGAAGAAAGTAAGCAAGATTCAAGTGAAGAAAGCTCACTATCCAAGGTATGCCATTGTAAAGGTGGCTGTACGGCAAAGAAGGCTCTTTTTGTGCTGTGCGGCGCGCTTCTTGTTGTGGGCATCGTATGGTTGGTCATAACTTGTCCTTCATGTCATTAGTTGTATAGATTAGGAGAGATGATGAAAAAATCAGCGTTATTAAAAACAGGTTTGATTGGCATGGTGATATCTGCCTTGTGTTGTTTTACGCCTTTGCTTGTCGTGTTATTCGGCGCAGTCGGTTTGGCTGCGTGGGTAGGGTCTTTGGATGCTGTATTGATACCTGCGTTGGCATTTTTCACGCTGCTAACAATATATGCTTTTATGCGCCAAGATAAAGTGTCGGAATAAGCTGTGTCTTGCTGTTGTAATACGATGGCTAAAAAGGGAAGTACGCTATGCCCTGAGTGTCATCAAAAATGTTTTTCAGTAAGCAGGCAAACCATGCTGCATCAGGTGCAGTTTTCTGATAATCAGAGCATCGTCACAGGGGATTATGCTTTTTGTGCAAACATGGATTGCCATGTCGGGTACTTTTCAGCGTGTCATATTTTCTCAAAAAATAAATTAAGGGCATTTCAATCCAATCAGACTACCATGCTTTGTCACTGCTTCGGTATCTCTAAGTTAGATTATAAAAAAGCATTGCAATCGAACACAGCTGAAACAATCAAAGCATTTGTAGTCCAGCAGACCAAAGATGGCTTATGTGCGTGCGAGTCCAGAAATCCGTCAGGTCGTTGCTGTCTAGCCGACTTCCGCCAGATGGAGAAAGCCCATGATTGCTGAAT
>JAUZQR010000025.1 GCA_030950865.1 Mariprofundaceae bacterium
ATATACGGCGATCACGCAATACCAAATCATCGACTTCATCACGGTGAAGTCCATCCACAAATACCGCGCCAGCATGAAATTTCGGACCGTGTCCAATACCCCGCTCATCAATCACAACACTTTGTCCATTTTCAGCAATGACAGTATTTCCAAAGGCAATATCTGTAGCTACACCCAGTTCGCGATGCTCGATTAAATTGCGATATTCACCATGCACTGGATAAAAATATTTCGGGCGTGTTAATTCCAACATCTGCTTTAATTCATCTTGTTGGGCATGACCAGAAACATGCAAATGCGCTTGTCCTGCATGCAAAATACGTGCGCCGCGACGGTAAATATGATTAAACAGACCTGCAATCACACGTTCATTACCAGGAATATTCGAAGATGAAAAAATGACCAAATCACCTTCTCCCAAACGAATCGTTGGAAACTTATCTTGTGCAATACGTGCCAATGCAGCACGCCATTCACCTTGTGAACCTGTGGCAATAATCAATAATTTATTATCAGGGATATTTTGTGTTTGTTTGATGTCTACCAAAATATTAGCAGGAATATTCAAACGTTTTAAATCACGCGTTAAACCCGTATTTTTCTCCAAACTACGCCCTGCCAATGCCACTTTACGCCCAGCCGCTTGACCTGCTTCAATAATTTGCTGAATACGAAACATATTTGATGCAAATGTAGTGACCACGACCTTACCCTTGCATTCTGCGACTGCTTTTCTCAAATCCGCCGCAATCGATACTTCAGAAGGCCCTGTACCTGCTCGCGTTGCATTGGTGGAATCTGATGCAACCAACAACACGCCATCATCACCAAGCTTAGCGAACTTTTCTAATCCACTCACCCGTCCATCAATCGGTGAAGGGTCAAATTTAAAATCGCCTGTATGAATAATTGCACCATATTCTGTGTGAATAACCACCGAAATCGCATCCATAATCGAATGGGTTACCGGCACGCCTTCAACACGGAAAGGTCCAACTTTCACGGGTGTATGCTCATCCAACAAACGCAAATCACCTTTAAAACCACGCTCAGATAGCTTTGCTTTCACTAATGCCAGCGTGATTTGTGTACCATAAACAGGAATCTTGCCTAACTTGGGCAAAATAAATGGCACCGCACCAATATGATCTTCATGTCCATGCGTGAGTAGTAGCGCATGAATTTTCAAACCCATCTCATCCAAGGCAGTAATATCTGGAATCACAATATCCACACCATGCTGACCAGGCTCTGGAAAACCCATGCCACAATCAACAATCACCGCATCATCATCAACGGCATAAACCATCATATTTTTACCAAATTCACCAACACCGCCAAAAGGGAAACAGCGAACAACGGGCCCGCCCGTAGAATTAGGCATTATAAACCACCTCGACTACCAGGCTTCACAGCGGGTGTGCCTTCGACGCACATAGGGCACTCATCTTTTGCAAAAGTCTCAACATCCAAAGATATTGCTGTCGCATGCGGCACATCAAAACGCCCCTCTGCTTGTGGTGCTCGATCAACAACTGCCAATACTTTCACAGGCACACCGCCATGTTCGCGTACCACAGCCATGCATTCGCAAACCGAACCACCTGTGGTAATCACATCTTCCACCACCAATAGTTTGGTGCCTTCAGGAATCGTGAAACCACGACGCATCTGCATTTCACCTTCTTTACGCTCGGTGAAGATAAAAGGTTTCTTTAGTTGACGCGCGACTTCCTGACCAATCACAAGCCCGCCAATGGCTGGTGCAACGACCATATCGAAATCATCAGCATTGACCTTTTCAATCAATACTGATGCCAAGTCAGTCGCATTATCCATAGACATAAGCACCAATGCCGATTGCAAATAGCGCGCCGAATGACGACCGCTGGAAAGCACAAAATGCCCATTAAGTAATGCGCCTGCATCTTCATACATGCTTAAAATTTCTTGTTCTGTCATGGTTTAATCCTTGTTTATATCAAATAGTAGAGCATTTCACATCATATCAAATTATAATCAAATAGGTTGCTTTGCGGCAGTGTAACATTTTCCCCATCCACGCCAAATAATTACACTCATTCTCAGCTATTGTGCATTTAGCGATAACGCGCCCGCAGCATCTCTTCCACCAGTTGACGCATGGATACACCCTTCATCACTGCTTCCAATTTTAGCTCTTTGTGTACATCTTCAGGTAACTCAATGTTCAGGCGTTTTAAAGATTCGCCACTGGATTCGCGTATACGGCGTGAGGTCTGCACTTCGCCCATATCTTGATGGTGAACACGCTTTGAAACTTTATTCGCTGCATCACCCAAACCACCCCTATTAACCTTCTTCATGGCAAGCCTCCAGCCATGTATCTACCGCCTGACCCACCGCTTCAATATTTCGGCTCGCCGCACTACCAGAGAACATTGTACTGGGTGTCTCCCCAAGCCCAATGGAGCGTGGAAATGCCTGGTATTGCCCCATTGCCTTACGCAATACACGCGCAGGCGTATGTTGCAATGAATGCATCACATCTTTACCCAACTGGGTTTGTGAAACAAAACGATTCACCAAATAGGCTGTCGGTTTTCCACTTGCTAGAGCTGTTTGCACAGAGGGTGCCGAAGCCTGTACATCCAAGGAAGAAGGCTGCACAGGAATCAACAATGCATGCGAAGCATT
>JAUZQR010000250.1 GCA_030950865.1 Mariprofundaceae bacterium
GCATAGAGTTTAAGAAAACATCAGGGCAGGCACACGACCAGATATACCCAATTAAACATGCTCTGCCACAAGTTTTAACCAGTTTACAATCAAAATCTTTGCACGCTCTTTCGGTTTCGCGGATAACAACACTTCTTTTAATCCCGTAACGTAAGCTTCGGGAATATGATAAATTGCACCTGATGTTTCCATGCCCGCAGGTGTTTTCAACAAACGCAGACCAACCACATCGCCCACATCAAACATCCGACTTGCATAGCTATCAGCAATCACAATCGCTTTCGCTTTATCTTTCAAGGCATCACGCACACTAAAGCTTTGACCAGCCTGACAAGCCGTAACTTGATACAATTGCAGCGCACATGAAGGCAACTGTTTTAAATAATCTCGCTGCGCTTTATCTAAATTCAAATCATCCGCAGTAAGCACCAGTTTTAATGCATTAGCTTCACCATCCACACCTGCAAAAGAACCTTCTGACAACAATGCTTCCAGCAAGTTAATATCATGAATACTGCGAATTCTCGCATCAGCACTAGCGATGCCAGAACGTTGTTCATCAGAGATTTCTTTTAACCAGACATCTTCAACCCAAGCTTCAATCGCTTCACTGTGCTGCTTATTCAACCAGCTTAACGCAAGCTGCACACCTTCTTTACGACCCAAGCTCGCCACATCCCGCTCTCGTTTTTGCAGCATGCAGCATTTTTTATATTTCTTGCCACTGCCACATGGGCAGGGTTCATTTCGTTGGGTTTTAACAGTCACAATATATTCCTTCGCTAAAAAATAGTGCTCACTCGCGCATCAGGCATTAAGAAACGGCTAAAAAGCCGTTCCTCAACAGGTCAACTTACTGAATATCTTTATCTGGTACAATCAACATTTCAACACGGCGGTTGAGCTGGCGACCTGCTTCTGAATCATTGCTTACACGCGGCTGTGATTCGCCACGTCCTTCTGTACTCACACGTTGCGGGCTCAAGCCCGAATCTTCCAAGCTCCATGCAACAGCATTGGCACGTTCCTCAGACAAACGCTGGTTGTATGCCGCAGAGCCCACATTATCGGTATGCCCGATAATACGAATGCTTGAACGAGGATAGCGCTGTAAAATATTCGCAACCTTGTCCAAGGTACGTGTAAATGCTGGCTTTAATGCAGACGAGTTAAAGTCAAATGAAACTTCAGAATTCATGGTTATTTTAAGGTTCTCATTTTTCAAACGTTCCACTTCAATTTGGTTGGCTCGGCGCTCAGAAGCTAATTGCTGCTCAAATTCTGCTTGCTGCTTATCCATATAAACACCAGTGCCAGCACCAACTGCGCCACCGATTGCAGCCCCCGCCAAGGCTCCACGTAATGCCCCGCCAGAATGATCGCCTTGATAACCAATAATAGCGCCAAGCAAGGCACCTGCAGCAGCGCCACCCGCAGCATTCTGTTTGGTATGTTTATTCGGGTCATCAGGCCCTGTAACACACGATGATAACAGTAGAACAGCAGCCATAAGCATAATTTTTTTCATTTCCGTCTCCTTATTTGCAAAGCAAAACAATCCATTAAAAACATCTACAGGTAGTTTGATACTTTTAACATACAAGTGCAATAGCTTCACTAGCGGACTTTATACGCCCATACGCGAACATTACACCCAACAATTCACACAATTTAATCTTAGTACAAAAAACAACAAACCACTTACACCGCCTGCTTACATTAAAATAACCAAGCTGCCTCTGTATGACGCTTTTCCTCATAACCACGAATCACATCTGCATGCTGTAAGGTCAAGGCAATATCATCCAGTCCATTCAATAGGCAATGTTTACGAAAATCATCCACCTCAAATGAAAAAACTTGCCCTTTTGGCGTTGTGACCGTTTGCGCATTCAAATCAATACTTAAACTGTAACCTTCTTGAGCCTGCGTTTCAGAGAATAATACATCCATTTCCGAACTACTAAGAACAATCGGTAAAATACCATTCTTAAAGCAATTATTATAAAAAATATCGGCAAAACTCGGTGCAATAACACATGAAACACCATAATCTAGAATCGCCCACGGCGCATGCTCTCGCGATGAACCACAACCAAAATTCTCACGCGCTAACAAAACTTCCGCACCTTGATAACGCGGCTGATTTAATACAAAATCCTTGCGTACTGGGCGATTTGAGCAATCCATTTCGGGTTGCCCTACATCTTTATAACGCCATTCATCGAATAAAAATGGTCCATAACCTGTGCGTTTGATACTTTTTAAAAACTGTTTCGGAATAATCGCATCAGTATCAATATTTGCCCTGTCCACAGGTACTACTAATCCGTTTAATGTTGTAAATGCTTGCATAATTAGTCCCCTGCCCCTTCTGCCCAATCTCGAATATCAACAAAATGACCTTTGATTGCTGCCGCCGCTGCCATAGCAGGGCTCACCAAATGTGTACGCCCTCCTGCACCTTGGCGACCTTCAAAGTTACGGTTGGAGGTAGAGGCACAGCGCTCTTCCGCATTCAAACGATCCGCATTCATCGCCAAACACATCGAACAACCTGGTTCACGCCATTCAAAACCTGCCGCTTTAAAAATCACATCCAAACCTTCTTCTTCAGCTTGCTTTTTCACCAAACCTGAACCTGGAACAACCATTGCCAATTTAACATTTCCCGCAACCTTATGCCCCTTGGCAACCGCCGCTGCAGCACGAAAATCTTCAATACGGGCGTTGGTACAAGAGCCAATAAACACTTTATCAATCAAAATCTCTGACATCGGTGTGTTTTCTTGTAATCCCATATATTCAAATGCTCGCGTCCAACCTTCACGCTGCACATCATCTTTGGCGTCTGCCAAAGCAGGTGTTGAGCTCGTAATCGGCACAACCATTTCAGGGCTAGTACCCCACGTTACTTGCGGCACAATATCCGCAGCATTCAAATGCAGCTCTTTATCAAACACTGCATCAGTATCTGAATGCAATTCACGCCATGCAGCTTCAGCCTTACCCCACACTTCACCAATTGGCGAAGATGGACGACCTTTCACATAATCAATGGTCTTATCATCTACCGCAACCATGCCGCAACGCGCACCAGCCTCAATGGTCATATTACACAAGCTCATACGCCCTTCCATGCTCAATGAACGAATCGCCGAACCTGCAAATTCAATCGCATAACCTGTACCACCAGCCGTGCCAATTTTACCGATGATATACAAAGCAACATCTTTGCCTGTAATGCCTGCTGGCAAATCACCTTCCACGTTAATACGCATAACTTTAGGTTTCTTCTGAATAAGACACTGGGTTGCCAAGACATGTTCCACCTCAGATGTGCCTATACCCATCGCTATCGCACCAAATGCTCCATGCGTAGAGGTATGTGAATCACCACATACCACCGTCATACCAGGCAGAACCAAGCCTTGTTCGGGTCCAACCACATGCACAATGCCCTGACGAATGTCACCCATCTTAAATTCAGTAATACCAAACTCTTTACAGTTCGCATCCAAAGCTTCGACCTGCGTACGTGCCACAGGGTCTGTAATACCAAACTCTAAATCTGTCGTTGGCACATTATGATCGGGCGTTGCAACCGACGCGTTCACACGCCAAGGTTTACGCCCAGCCTCTCTCAAGCCTTCAAATGCTTGCGGGCTGGTCACTTCATGCACCAACTGCCTATCAATATATAATAATACGGAACCATCATCGTTGGCCTTCACAACATGCTGCTGCCAAACTTTTTCAAACAATGTCTTAGACATGCTCACTCCCTAACGTGAAACAATAGACGGTCGTAACCGTCAGGGCGACATAGTACCCAAAACAAAAAAAAGGGCGACCCAAGGCCGCCCATTTATTTTATATGTATTCCATCAGAAACTCACCCGGTAATGCATATTACGCCAACATTCGGGCAAAACTTCTCCAGAAGGAAATGCCAAACGCTCTTTATTCGCAGGCATTGGATCACCCACTTCCTCACCAGATTGATAGCGTACAGAAATCTCACCAACACTAGGATCCATTAACGCACTCACATCCAACACATCTACCAAATCACCATTTTTCATATCTTTCAAAAACATGACAGCCTCCTTCGACAAATCACTTCACAACAACCACAACCTCCCTGTTAGTAGTGAAGCACCTATTACTGCAATTGTCTATACAAGACTAATTCAACCTTATTAACTCAACAGCCTTACTTGTCATAACATACGGCATGCTGCTTTAAAAAGTTAAGGTTGTGGTACCAGTAAAACGATATCAATACGGCGGTTTTTTTCGCGCCCCTGAAAATTCAGCAACCGCAACCTCTGAACTGGTAATATCAGCACCCGTTGCT
>JAUZQR010000251.1 GCA_030950865.1 Mariprofundaceae bacterium
CAATGCTGCGCAGTTGGCAGCGGTAAAGGATAATGATTTAGATTCAGCTTATTTGCGACCTATGGTGTTTTATGGTTCAGAAGGTATGGGCTTGCGTGCTGATAACTTGAAAACACACGCCATTGTTGCCGCTTGGAAATGGGGTGCATACATGGGTGATGACGGCATTAACAATGGCATCCGTATTCGCACCACATCATTTACCCGTCACCATGTGAACATTGCCATGTGCAAAGCCAAAGCCAATGGCAACTATATCAGCTCCATGCTGGCATTATCTGATGCTATTCGTGATGGTTATGATGAAGCATTATTTTTGGATGTGGATGGTTTTGTGTGTGAAGGCTCGGGCGAAAACTTCTTTATGGTAAGTGATGGTGTGATTTACACGCCTGAATTGACCAGTGCATTGGATGGTATTACCCGCGCAACAGTGATGCAGTTGGCTGAAGAGGCTGGTTTTACAGTCAAAGAAAAACGTATCACACGTGATGAAGTCTATACGGCTGATGAAGCATTTTTTACAGGTACTGCAGCAGAAGTTACGCCGATTCGCGAGCTTGATGGGCGCAGTATTGGCTCTGGCACACGCGGCCCCATTACCAAGCAACTACAAAGCAAATATTTTGATGTAGTGCATGGTCGTAGCCCTGAGCATGAGGACTGGCTGAGCTATATTTAATTGAATTTATCTCCCTATGAGGGATAGATTTTCATCGAACCCACGGATAACAATGCGTACTAACCCGCATTATTCACAAACACTGCCGCGCCCTTACTTGTTCCTTTGTCCTCAACAAATCCCTTGTCGGTCGTCCGTAAACATGGCTACGGACTCCCTTCTCGAAATCTGTTGCAAACAAAGGCTCTGCGTAATCATCACTGCGGTTCATGAATAGTGCGGGCTAATCCTGTTTGAAAAATAAATAGCATATGAGTGGTGCATTTGGGAGAAGTTTGACCTATAATCGATAGTGACTGTTGAGATAGGAGGGAATATGCAAGCCCCAACTCGGCAACATTTCAATCTACTCGAATTTAAGCCTATCCGCGCACTCGTGTTGTGGTCGGGGTTTCCTTATATTTTCCAAGCCCTTTTGTTACTGCTGTTTATCGGGCTTATTGTTTTAAGTTGGAATGATTTTGCCCCCCAAAGTGTAAATGATAAACTGTATGCCAAAACCCATTTGGTCAACTTGACTGTCTGGGGAGTATGGTGGCCATTGATGGTATGGTTGGCAGTATTCTTCGGTCGCATATGGTGTACCGTCTGCCCGCTTGAATTGGTTAACAATCTGAGTGAACGGCTGGGTCGCCGCATTGGTGTACAACAACGCAAGCTTGGTAAATGGTTGGTATCGGGCGTATTCATTCGTATGTTCTATGCAACGATCCAAATGCTCATTGCAGGTATGCATTTGCACAGGGTTCCTGCCTACACATCCATATTTCTGACATTTATGATTGCAACGGCCTTTATAACGGGTCTGTTGTTTGAAAATAGGGCTTATTGTCGTGGTTTTTGTGCAGTCGGCTTGTTGCTCAAGGCTTATGGACGAGGCGGTATGGTTGCTGTTCGTCCTGAATCAAGCGGTGTATGTCATGATTGCGGTGAGAAATGGTGTATCAAGCATGAATACAGCCATAAACTTGATGCTCGCAGTTGCCCAACATTGTTGTCACCCACGACATTGGACAATAATCGAGATTGCCTTGTCTGCACACAATGCATCAAGGCGTGCCAACCCAATAATATGCAATTACAGCTTCGCGCTCCTTACAGCAGTCAGGATGGACGAGAGTCTGAAGCATCTTGGCCAATGCTATTGTTTATCATGCTACTGTCAGGGTTCGTTACGCTTGAGCTATGCACAGAGTCCCCTGTAGCTAAAGGCATCTTTCTATGGCCTGTGGATGCTCTCACATCACAAATTGACATAGCAGGAATTGGTGGCTGGGTGGAAGGTGTTTGGGCATTAATCATATTTCCACTACTGCTTTGGTCGCTCCTTGGTGGCATCAACATGCTAATGAAAGGAGCAAGTAGCCTGACCGATGCATGGCGAAATATGGCTTTTTCGATAGTCATCATTATTGCTGCGGGACACATGTCGAAAGGGCTCGCTAAATTCACATCATGGGGAGGCTTTTTTCCTGACGCATTGCGTGACCCTTCAGGGCGAGAAACCGTTCAAGCCATGACTGCCAATCCGAATCTCTTACCAGCGTCGTTACTTGCTTTTCCCACAGTAACCACTATTGCGCTGGGTTTGGTGGGTATAGCAATATTCTACGCTATTCGCGAGGCTAGATTGGCTCATGTGGATACATACAAAGCTCAAATTCCATCCATCGCCCTGCTTTCTGGATTGTTTGTTACTATTATTTTTAGTTGGTTTTAATGAACAATCAGTCAGAGCCCAGTGATTTTGTTTTTTTACGCAGCTTAGGTTGAAAATGGGTATAATTTTTCTCTAAATCAGCTACAATATAAGTGGTGTTTACCTTTAAATTTTCTAAAGGGGTTCAGCATGAAATATATTCGCTTTTTTAATGAACTAGACCTTTCCGACGTGCCGATGGTGGGCGGTAAAAATGCATCATTGGGTGAGATGTATCAGCAATTAAGTGGTAAAGGTATTAAAGTTCCGAACGGTTTTGCGACCACAGCCGAAGGTTATTGGCATTTCCTTGAATATAATCATTTAAAAGGTGAGATTGCTTCTACGTTGCAAGATCTTAATATCCATGATGTGAAAGCATTGGCTAGGTGCGGCGCAAAGATTCGAGACCTTTTATCCCATGCTCAAATGCCACCTGATTTAGAGAAGGAAATGATTGCTGCTTATGCTCAGTTGGCGGATGAATATGGAAAAGAAAACCTTTCTGTCGCGGTGCGAAGCTCTGCCACGGCTGAGGATTTGCCAGATGCATCCTTTGCAGGTCAGCAGGATACTTACCTTAATGTTCGTGGTGCAGCGCAGCTTATTGACTGCATCAAACGTGTATATGCATCCCTTTTTACCAATCGCGCTATTTCATATCGTGTGGATAAAGGCTTTGATCATATGAAGGTCGCTTTATCTGCTGGGGTTCAGAAGATGGTGCGAAGTGATTTGGCCTCAGCGGGTGTGATGTTTTCCATTGATACTGAAACAGGTTTTAAAGATGCAGTATTTATTACGGGGGCTTATGGGCTGGGTGAAAATGTTGTGCAAGGTGCGGTAAGTCCTGATGAGGCTTATGTATTCAAACCCACATTGAAAGAAGGTTATAAGCCTGTACTTAGTCGTCATTTGGGTGATAAAAACATCAAAATGGTGTATTCTGATTCTTTGAAGAACCCAACCAAAAATGTACCTGTGCCTTTAGATGAGCAGCAACAATATTGCGTAACAAACAATGAGTTGGTCACCTTGGCGCAATATGCCGTCACCATTGAAGAACATTATTCAGCACTGGCAGGCAAGAATCAGCCTATGGATATTGAGTGGGCAAAAGATGGTCAATCGGGAGATTTGTTTATTGTACAAGCGCGTCCTGAGACTGTGCATGCTAGGCAGGATAAAAATAGCATTGAAAGTTATAAGCTTGAAGAGACTGGCAATATTCTGGTTGAAGGGAAAAGTGTTGGGCAAAAAATCGCGATAGGTGTTGCACGCGTGATTAAGGATGCTTCTCAAATCCATGAGTTAGAGCCAGGTGAAGTGCTTATTACTGATATGACGGATCCTGATTGGGAACCTATTATGAAAATTGCATCGGCCATTGTGACCAATCGAGGTGGAAGGACATGCCATGCCGCTATTATTTCCCGTGAACTTGGGCTGGCGGCTATTGTGGGCACTGGCTCTGCCACATCATCGATTCAAAGTGGGCAAATGGTTACGGTGTCATGTGCAGAGGGCGAGGTTGGCTATGTATATGAAGGCGCACTACCCTTTAGCAATGAGCACTTAGAGCTGGGCGAGATTGAGCGACCAAATACAAAAATGATGATGAATCTGGCAAGTCCCGATAGTGCTTTTGCTTTTAGTGCGATTCCCAATGATGGGGTTGGTCTTGCGAGACTTGAGTTTATTATTAACAATTCTATTGGTATTCATCCCAATGCCTTATTGCATTTTGATCAATTAAAAGACGATACAGTGAAAGCGGAAATCCTTCGTCGAACCATGGCATATGATTCCCCTGTAGATTTTTATGTGCAAAAGTTGGCAGAAGGCGTGTCTATGATTGCCGCAGCATTTTATCCCAAAAAAGTTATTTTTCGCATGTCTGATTTTAAATCCAATGAATATGCTAACCTGCTTGGAGGACGTGAATTCGAGCCAGTTGAAGATAATCCTATGATTGGTTTTAGAGGCGCATCACGTTATTACTCTGATGCTTTTAAGGAAGCCTTTGCACTTGAATGTCAGGCGATGCGCATTGCCCGTGAAGCAAAAGGATTAAAGAACATACGCTTGATGATTCCTTTTACCCGCACTCCCGATGAAGGCAAAAAAGTATTGGTTGAAATGGAACGCCATGGGCTGAAACGTGGCGAAGAAGGGCTAGAGATTTATATGATGTGTGAAATTCCAGCCAATGTAATTGCTGCCGATGCTTTTCTTGATGTGTTTGATGGATTCTCGATTGGTTCAAATGACTTAACTCAATTGGTTTTGGGTGTTGACCGAGATTCTGAACTGGTAGCTCATATTTTTGATGAACGGCAACAGCCAGTATTGGATATGTTGAAAATGGCTATTATAGCATGCAAGAAACGTGGTAAATATATTGGAATTTGCGGGCAAGCCCCTTCGGATTACCCAGAAATGGCTGAATTCTTAGTGCGTGAAGGCATTGAGTCGATGTCTTTAAATCCCGACTGCTTGCTTGCTACAACCATACATGTGTTAGAGGTAGAAAAGTCCTTTCAAAGCAAGGCTCAAACAAAGCATTAGCCTGCGATAGCTTGATCCAAGTGTAAGGTATTTTGCAAAGGCTTTTTGTCACCATAACAGGCGATATTTTCCAGTGTGGTATGAGCAATATTCACCAGCGCTTCTTCAGTAAAGAAGCCTTGATGCCCTGTGACCAATACATTGGGGAATGTTAAAAGTCGTTCAAAGACATCATCACGGATAATTGTCTCGGATAAATCATGGAAGAATAAATCACCCTCTTGCTCATAAACATCCAACCCTAAGTGTGATATTTTACCTGACTTTAAGCCTTTGATGGCTTCACTGGCATCAACAATAGCACCGCGACTGGTATTGATAATCATCACGCCATCTTTCATGAGTGCTAAGGATTCTTCATTAATAAGATGAAATGTCTCAGGTGTTAGCGGGCAATGGAATGAAATAATATCAACCTGTGCTAACAGTTTATTTAGGGGGAGGTATTGCACGCCATTTTTTTTCAGTGCTTCATTTTCAAAGGTATCAAAAGCGAGCACTTTGCAGCCAAAACCTTGCAGGATATTGGCAACAATAGATCCAATGCGCCCTGTTCCGATAATACCCACCGTTTTCCCATGCATATCAAAACCAGTAAGCCCTTGTAAAGAAAAGTTGCCATCTCGAACACGAGAGTAAGCACGATGAATTTTACGGTTCAATGAAAGCATCAAGGCAATGGTATGTTCAGCAACAGCATAAGGGGAGTAGGATGGAACGCGAACAACATGAATGCCTAACTTGTCAGCGGTTCGTAAATCAACATTGTTATAACCCGCACAACGAAGGGCAATCATGGGCACACCAATAGCCTTGAGTGCTTCGATGGTGATTTCACTCAAATCATCATTTACAAAGGCACACACTGCATCTGAACCTCTTGCGAGCTCCACAGTTTTTGGTTCCAAGCGAGCCTCATGAAATATAAGCTGATGCCCAAAATTTTCATTGGCAGCAATAAAATATTTTTTATCATAAGGCTGGGAGCTGTAGATGGTAACTTTCATTGTGATTCCTAAAGTGTTGTGTGATGTTTTATAAGCGCGCTTTATCTGCGAGCTTGTAGTGCCGCAACCCGTGCTTCAATAGGGGGGTGCGTGGCAAACAATCCTGTTAATTTGCTATGAGCAGCATAAATTTTCATGGTTGCTAGCGCAGTATCTTCTTCTGGCGCATTGATATATGCCTCTGATTGATTGCTCAGGTACTCAATTTTACGTAGCGCTGAAATCATCGCATCAGCACCCACAGCATCAGCGGCATAAGCATCTGCACCAAACTCACGGCGACGCGAGA
>JAUZQR010000252.1 GCA_030950865.1 Mariprofundaceae bacterium
ACCCAAATAACGCGGATAGCCGCCAAACAATTCATCCCCACCAACACCTGATAATGCCACATCAACATAAGGTTTTGCAGCCTGACTGATAAGATACATGGGTAATGCGGCGGCATTGGTGACTGGCTGATCAAAAGCACATGCCAAGTCATCCAAGGTATGGTGGGCATCAGCATTGACTTCAAGCGTTTGATGCTGGGCACCTAAATGATTAGCAACGGTTTGAGCAAATGCACTTTCATCATAATCAGCAGTTCCACCTGCAAAGCGCACGGAAAATGTATGTAGTGGGTGACTTGTTTTTTGAGCCAAAATGCCCGCAATCAATGAGGAATCGACACCACCTGATAAAAATACACCCAAAGGTTTGTCAGATACCAAGCGCATGCTAAATGCATCTTCCAACAGTGTTTTGACTTCATTTCGAGTCTCATCAGGCGATAAATCCAGCGGTTGATCTGCTTCGGGAAGGAAATGATAACGACGAATCGCAACTGCTTCACCAGCACGAGCAATGGCATAGCAGCCAGCAGGCAGTTGAGAGACTTCTTGATACATCGTGTTTGGTGCTTCCACCCGCATGGTTGTTAATATGTTATGTACGGCATGCAAATCTGGTGTGAGTGACCAATCACCTTTTTCAAAGCCTGATAACAAAGATGAAAAACCAATGCGTCCATCTTGTTCACATACAAACAGAGGTTTTTCGCCAAATGCATCACGTCCAATCAAGCATTGCTTTTCGCGCTTATCCCATAACACAATAGCAAACATACCTTGCAACATGGCAAACATTGATGCGCCAAACCTGTGATATAAATGTGGTAACACTTCGGTGTCGCTATCGGATTGAAAGCGTACGCCATCATTTTCTAGTTGTTTGCGAAGTGCTTGGTAGTTATAAATGCAGCCATTGAAAACAATGACAATATCATCGATGCACATGGGTTGATGACCGCGAGCATCGGCACCAATAATCGCAAGACGATGGTGTTTAGCAGCAAAACCTTCGCAGGCATATTCACCTGAATCATCAGGGCCACGCATCGCGACAGCTTGCGCCATGCGTGTTAGTTCGCTTTCAGATTTTTGCTTGCCTAAGATGGCAACAAAGCCGCACATGCCTCACACCCCAGAAAATGCTGTTTGTTTTTCTTCTAAACTTTCCCAGCGAGCATAAGCATTGAGCAGTGCATCGTCCAATGCAGATAAACGCATTTGATCTTTTTGATAGGCTTCTGCATTGCTGGTGAAGTAATCGGGATTGCAGAAACGATCTTCAATATCAGATTTTTCGGACTCCATGTTTTCAATGTTCAGTGGTAATTCATCCAACTCTTTTTGCTCTTTATAAGAAAGTTTTTTTAATATTTTTAGTGTTTTGACATGATTTTCTTGTTTTGCGATATTTTTTTCAACTTTAGCATCTTTTTTGAGTTGCATTTTTTCATCTAGCCGACGTTGTTGCCAAG
>JAUZQR010000253.1 GCA_030950865.1 Mariprofundaceae bacterium
AAGGCAAAACGAGCTTCAGCACGCTCTTGCACCATAAGCAGATACTCTCCAAGCGATACGCTTTCCGTAGCATCTATGTCCAACTCCATAAAACGATCAACAATTTTATCTGTTGCTGTTAATGGCTCACTTGCAACCTTCTCATCTGCCCATGCCAAACTACTGCATGCAAGCGTTGTTATCATTATCAATGGTATCGTGACTGTGCGCATGGGAACTCCTGTGGCATAATTCCGCGATAGCATATCCAATTTTGGACATACAGGCGAGGGGCAAGGTGAAAACATATCTCGATTTAATGCAACATGTGCTTGATTGCGGCACAAAAAAAGGTGACCGCACAGGCACAGGCACAACATCTGTGTTTGGTTATCAAATGCGTTTTGATTTACAGCAAGGTTTTCCGCTTGTAACTACTAAAAAAACACACCTTAAATCTATTATTCATGAGTTATTATGGTTTTTAAAAGGTGATACCAATACCGCTTACTTGCGCGAACATGGTGTGAAAATTTGGGATGAGTGGGCAAGTGAAGAAGGTAATCTTGGTCCTGTATATGGTCATCAATGGCGTTCGTGGCCAACACCAAATGGCGGTACAATCGACCAAATATCAGAACTTATTAGCCAAATAAAGTCCAAACCAAACTCACGCAGGCTCATTGTATCAGCATGGAATGTTGCTGATTTGCCCGATGAATCTATTACGCCACAAGAAAATGTGAAAAATAATAAAATGGCTCTCCCGCCATGCCATGCATTTTTTCAATTTTATGTCGCAGAAGGCAAACTATCTTGCCAATTATACCAACGTTCAGCAGATATATTTTTGGGTGTGCCATTTAATATCGCATCCTATGCCCTACTGACCATGATGATTGCGCAAGTTTGTGATTTAGAATCAGGTGAATTCATCCACACCTTGGGTGATGCCCATTTATACAATAATCACATGGAACAAGTGAACACACAACTGGCTCGCGAGCCATACCCACTACCCCAGATAACGCTCAACCCTGACATTAACAATATCTTTGATTTCACGTATGATGACTTCACATTAGAAGGGTATGAATGCCATGCAGGCATTCGCGCCCCCATCGCCATTTAGAGGGGACATAGCATCCCCTATTCTAGCTGCGCCGAAACGTCAGCCAGCAAAAGGACAAAGCGCAGTAACACGCGCCCTTTTGTTGATTGTAAGTGCAGGAAAAAGCAGATAGCCAGGGTGTCTTTCTTTGGTTCTTTCTTGGACAAGCAAGAAAGAATGAAAACTTTAAGGAGACCAGTTTAATATGAAACTATCACTCATCTGGGCAATGGATAACAACCGTTTAATTGGCAATCACGATGCCCTACCGTGGAAACTACCTGCCGATATGCAATGGTTTCGCAAACAAACCATGAACAAACCTATTCTAATGGGAAGAAAAACCTTTGAATCTATAGGTAAACCCTTACCCAAACGCGTGAACATCGTATTAAGCAGACAAAAAGACCTAAAAATTGAAGGCTGCACCGTTGTACAATCACTGGATGAAGCCAAAGCAGTCGCACCTGATGCAGACGAGCTTATGGTGATTGGTGGCGCTGAAATTTATGCGCTACTTCTGCCGCAAGCTGATCAATTATACATTACCCATATTGAAGAAAGTTTTGAAGGCGATGCTTGGTTTCCTGCATATAATTTAGAACTTTGGCAGCGCACTCAACATGAATCCCATCAAGCCGATGAAAAAAATGCTTACGACTATCATTTTGAAGTTTGGCAGCGAAATCCATTGCAAAAGTAGCCATTTACCACTATTTATGATTGGATTCGTATATGAATTCAGCTATTCGCACACGCATTAAGGTTTGTGGCATCACCCGCCTAGAAGATGCCCTTGCCGCATCAGCGTTGGGCGTGGATGCGGTCGGCTTTGTCTTTTATAAAAAGTCCCCGCGTTATATTGAACCCATGAAGGCTGCGGCAATCATTCGGGAGTTGCCACCCTTTGTATCTGCTGTAGGACTTTTTGTGAATCCTGAACAATCGTTTATTGATGACGTATTAGCTAGTTGTCCCCTAGGTGTTGTGCAACTGCATGGCGATGAAACCCCTGATTTTTGTCAGGCACAAGCTAGACGGGTCATCAAAGCCATTGCTGTAAGCTCCGCAGAAGATTTAGAACGTGCCAAGCAGTATACATGCTCTATTTTACTGGATACCAAAGCACCAAAAGGCGTTTATGGTGGTACAGGTCACAGTTTTGACTGGTCATTGCTACATAATTTTACACATGAGCAGCCATTGATATTGGCTGGGGGTTTAAACATTACAAATGTAGAAAATGCACTTTCTCATCGCCAATGGTTTGCTCTGGATGTATCTTCGGGGGTCGAAACTGCGCCTGGTATTAAAGATTATGATAAAATACATGCTTTTGTAGGTGCTGTGCAAACAATCGATAAAGAGATTGCAGGTAAGGAAATACAGGACGCATGACAACAGATTTTATATACGATTTAAGCATCAAACATGCGCCTGATGCAGGCGGTCACTTTGAGGCTAATGGCACATTGTTTGGTGGTCGCTTTGCCGCAGAAACACTGATGCAGCCCCTACAAGAAATTGAACAAGCCTTTACCGATGCATGGGCAGATCCTGAATTCCATGCTGAACGCTTGGATTTACTAAAAAACTATGTCGGTCGGGCAACTCCGCTTTACCATGCCAAACATCTCACTGCTGAAGTTGGTGGTGCGCAGATTTATTTAAAACGTGAAGACTTAAATCACACGGGTGCACATAAAGTAAATAATACCATTGGTCAGGCTTTATTGGCTAGGCGTATGGGCAAAAAGAAGGTCATTGCTGAAACGGGCGCTGGTCAACACGGCGTTGCCACAGCTACGGTTGCCGCGATGTTTAATATGCAGTGTGATATTTATATGGGGCGTGAAGATATTCGCCGTCAGGCTCCAAATGTGTTTCGCATGAAATTGCTCGGTGCAAACGTCGTGCCTGTGGATTCTGGTACCGCAACACTCAAAGATGCTGTGAATGAAGCCTTGCGTGTTTGGGTCGCCAACTGTGAAGATACCTATTACATCTTTGGCACTGCGGCAGGACCACACCCATTCCCATTGATGGTGCGCCAGTTTCATACGGTCATTGGACAAGAAGCGCGTGCCCAATGCTTAGAACAAGCAGGAAAACTCCCTGATGTTGCCGTGGCTTGTGTAGGCGGCGGCTCCAATGCCATTGGTTTATTGCACCCCTTACAAGATGATGATATTCGTCTTGTTGCTGTTGAAGCAGCGGGGCATGGACTTGAATCGGGTGAACATGCAGCCGCTTTGGCAAAAGGAAAACCAGGCATTATTCATGGAAGTTTGAGTTATTTGCTGGAAGATGAAGAAGGGCAAATACAAGGCACACACAGTATTTCTGCGGGTTTGGATTATCCAGGTGTTGGTCCAGAGCTTGCAGCTATGATGGAAGCTGGGCGCTTGGAGCTTGATAGCGCAACCGATGATGATGCTTTGCAAGCATTTCAAGTTTTAACCAAAGCCGAAGGCATTATACCTGCTTTGGAATCCAGTCATGCATTGGCAGCGGGCATGCGTATCGCGGCAAACATGCAACCCAATCAAATCGTATTGATTAACCTTTCAGGGCGTGGTGACAAAGATTTAAACACCGTGATGGATAAGCTTGGCTTTCAAGATGATACCCAAGGGGTATCTACATGAGCCGCTTGCCCGAAGTTTTCAAACGCTGCAAATCAGAAAAACGTGCCGCATTGATTGGTTATTTAACTGCGGGCGACCCTGATGTAAACACCTCCAAAGACCTATTACTTACACTTGCAAAACAAGTGGATATTCTCGAAATCGGAATGCCTTTTTCTGACCCTGCCGCCGATGGCCCCGTGATTCAGGCTGCAAGCGAACGCGCTTTAGCATCAGGCACACATATTTCTGATGTCTTTAAGCTTGCTCAAACTGTACGAGAAGCCAACCCAGATATTGGCATTGTACTCATGGGTTATGCCAATACACCTTTTGTTTTGGGTTTTGATAACTTTTCTAAACAAGCTGTTTCAGCAGGTGTTGATGCCGTATTATTGGTCGATATTCCCCCTGAAGAAGGTTATTTATGCGACCCGATTTTCAAACAATATGGACTTGATCGCATTCTACTTTTATCACCCACTTCAACAGATGAACGTATAAAACTTGCAAACAAGCACGCAAGCGGCTTTATTTACTATGTATCGCTAAATGGGATTACAGGTGCTAATATAGGTGAAATGACTTCGATTAGACAAAAAGTTGACAATATTCGTACACACACAGATTTACCTGTATGTGTTGGTTTTGGTGTGAAAACACCACAACAAGCCTCCGAAGTTGCTGAATTTTCTGATGGTGTGGTTGTTGGCAGCCATTTTGTAGGGCAGATTCCTGCCCATGCAAGGGAATCACAAAATATGACAACAGCTATCAATCATGCTGCGCAAGCCATGAAAATGGCGATTCAAGCATGAAAATAAGAGTCTTGGGCTGTTATGGGGGCCAACTCCTTGGTTTTCATCTAAGCTCATTTTTGGTGAATGACTCCATTCTTTTGGATGCAGGCTCGCCTACCGTTGCGCTCACCTTGGAAGAGCAGCGCCATATTCGCCATGTGTTTATTTCACATACACATTTGGATCATATTCAAGATATTGCATTTCTTGCGGATAACCGTTCGTTGAAGCGTATGGGTGGCGCTGGTGAAAACCGTCACATTACCATTCATAGTCTGCAAGATAATTTGGACACTCTAAAAACACACTTTTTAAATGATATCATATGGCCAGATTTCACCAAAATACCTACCGTTAAAGACCCCATTTTAAAGCTATCTGCCATTGAACCTTTAAAAAGTATCACTGTTGATGATGTCACCATTACTCCCATACCGATGAATCACCCTGTGCCATGTACTGGTTTTTTATTGGAGCAAGGTGGCAAACAGTTTATTTATTCTGCCGATACAGGCATGACCGATACATTATGGAAAGTTGCCAATGCCCAGCCTAATTTGCGCGGGCTTATTATTGATTGTTCTTTCCCAAATGCCTATCAAAACTTGGCGGAAATTAGTGGGCATTTAACACCCAAACAAATGGCTAGCGAATTGAAAAAGCTTCGCACACTGGGTGAAACGCCTATTTATTTGTTCCATATGAAGCCAGAAACCCTAAATGTTATGACCGCCGAAGTTGAAGCTGAAAATATTCCCCACTTGCGTATGTTAACGCAGGTGGATGAACTTTTATTATAAGGATTGACCATGAACTGGATTACACGCTTAATTGAAAGCCCAAAAACAATTTTGTCATCCAAGCCAGAAAATAGCGCCCCTGAAGGCATGTGGATTAAATGCCCTGGCTGCTCTGATACGTTATACAATAAAGAACTAACGCGCTCACAAATGGTATGCCCTCGTTGCGACCAACACCTGCGCATCAGTGCCGAAGAGCGCGCTGGCACCCTATTTGACAAAGATAGCTGCGAAGAATTTGATGGTGAGCTTCGTTCAGTAGATCCACTCGATTTTAAAGATTTAAAACGTTATAAAGACCGCTTAAAAGATGCCAATAAACGTGTAGGCAAACAAGATGCCATGCGCAATTATGTGGGTGATATTTGTGGTCAAACAGTCTCGACATCTATCTTTGAGTTTAAATATATGGGTGGCAGCATGGGCTCTGTGGTTGGTGAAAAAATCGTGCGCGGCATGGAGCGTGCCGTCGAGCGTAAATGCCCTTATTTACTGGTCACTTCATCAGGTGGGGCTCGTATGCAAGAAAGTCTTTTATCACTGATGCAAATGGCAAAAACATCCTCTGCTGCCAATCGTTTGAATGAAGCCAAACTACCATTTGTCTGCCTTCTGACTGACCCGACCATGGGTGGTGTCTCAGCATCTGTGGCATGGCTTGGTGATGTGATTATTGCTGAACCTGATGCATTGATTGGCTTTGCAGGACCGCGCGTGATTCAGGAAACCGTGGGCGAAAAGCTTCCAGAAGGTTTTCAACGCTCTGATTTTTTACTGCAACATGGTCTGATTGATGATGTGGTGGATCGGCATGAATTACGTGATTATTTAAAAGTATTATTTGAACACCTTATGCATCGTGCTTACCGCCCTGCTCAATAAGCCAATTTCTTACAGCAATAACACCATTGAAGCCGAAAAACATTGATGATTGGCTGAATCAACTTGGTCAGCCTTCTGCTGACCGTGATTACAAGCCTGGGCATGAGCGTATGCTCGCATTGCTCAAACCTTTGCATTGCAAACGTCCGTCATTACGCATTCGCATTGCTGGCACCAATGGCAAAGGCTCTACAGCTTTTATGTTAGCGGCAGGTCTACAAGCGGCAGGTTTAAAAGTCGGTTTATATACTTCGCCGCATATATTACATTTTAATGAGCGTATTCGTATCAATGGGCAGGCAATAACAGATGCTGATTTATGGCAGCACTTAGAAATGATTATGCCTACCGCTTTGGAAGCAGGAGCATCGTATTTTGAAGTCGCAACTGCTTTGGCACTGCACCATTTCAGCCAAAATAATGTCGATGTAGAAATACTCGAAGCAGGTGTTGGTGCAAGACTTGATGCCACCACCGCTGTCGATGCAGATATGGCGCTGCTTACACCCATTGGCTTGGATCATGAAACATGGCTGGGCGATAACATTGCCAGTGTTGCCAAAGAAAAAGTTTATGCTTTGCATGGTTGCCGCTGGGGTATTTCTGCGCCACAGACTTCAGAAGTTCGTGACATTTTATTGCCGCATCATGAGAACTTACAATTTACAGAAGTGTTTGACCTTCCATGTCTAATGGCAGGAAAGCACCAGCAAACCAATGCCTCTTTGGCATATAAAGCACTTAAGACTCTATGTAATGATGGCATCATTCAAGCCGATAAAGACACATTAAAACATGCCGTAACACAAGCCATTGCGCCTGGGCGCTTGCAATATATCGCATACCATAAGGCGCATATCTGGCTAGATGCTGCACACAACCGCCATGCCATCGAAGCTTTATTACCTAGCTTGCCAGCACTGGCAGACCCATTCGACGCGATTCTTGTTTATACCCGTGAAGACCGTAGTCTACAAAATGAATTCAATTTATTACGCCCATTTGCCAAAAAAATCATCAGTGATATGCCCGATAAAGGTATGCATATATGTATAGCAAGTGTCGAAGAAGCTTTGCAATATGCCCTAGGAATAAACCCTGCAACAAAAATTTTACTCCTTGGCTCATTTATTTCTGTTGCGGCAGGGTTGCAATATTTGAAGGAGACTTAAATGCGCCATCTATTTCTATCCATATTATTCTCAAGGACATTATTATCCGCATGTAAAACAGTTGAAGTACCTATTCCTGCAGCATACCCACTGGCAAAGGAACAAGCTGTGAGCATTGAAGATTTTCAGGGTGAAAAAGGCAAGCCATTAGCTTGGCGAATAAGCGCTCGACT
>JAUZQR010000254.1 GCA_030950865.1 Mariprofundaceae bacterium
CTGAAATCAAGCAAGCCATTGAAGCGGCTAAAGCTGAAACAGGCAAACCAACCATGATTTGCTGCAAAACAGTCATTGGTTTCGGTTCTCCAAACAAAGCTGGCTCACATGATTGTCATGGTGCTGCTTTGGGTGATGAAGAAATTGCTTTGGTTCGTAAAGAATTGGGCTGGGAGTCTGCACCATTTGAAATTCCTGCTGATGTTTATGCTGGCTGGGACAACAAAGAAGCGGGCGCTGCTGCTGAATCTGATTGGGATACGCGTTTTGAAGCTTATGCTGCTGCGTACCCAACTGAAGCTGCGGAATTGAAACGTCGCTTGAACAACGAATTATCTGCAAACTGGGAAGCTGATGTAGATACATTTATTGCAGAAGTTGATGCCAAAGGTGAAAGCATTGCATCTCGTCAAGCATCACAAAAGACCATTGCTGCTCTAGCTAAAATTACCCCTGAATTTTTGGGTGGTTCTGCGGATTTGGCAGGCTCAAACCTAACATTGTGGCCTGAAGCCAAGCCTGTTTGTGAGCATGATGATGGCAACTATGTCAACTACGGCGTACGTGAATTCGGCATGGCTGCAATGATTAATGGTATTTCATTGCATGGTGGTTTTGTTCCTTACGGTGCAACCTTTTTGATGTTCTCTGAATATGCACGTAACGCATTGCGCATGGCTGCATTGATGAAAGTTCGTCATATCGAAGTATTCACCCATGATTCAATCGGTTTGGGTGAAGATGGTCCTACCCATCAGCCAGTTGAGCAAACTGCAACCTTGCGCATGATTCCTAATATGGATGTATGGCGTCCATGTGATGCAGTTGAATCAGCTGTATCTTGGAAGTCTGCGGTTATGAATATGACGGGTCCAACATCGTTGATCTATTCTCGTCAAGGTTTGCCGCATCAAGCACGTACCGCTGATCAAATCAAATTAATCGAAAAAGGTGGTTATATCTTAAAAGATTGTGAAGGCACTCCTGATGCCATCATTATCGGCACGGGTTCTGAAGTTTCTTTGGCGATGGAAGCTGCTGCTGCCATCACTGATAAGAAAGTTCGTGTGGTTTCCATGCCATCTACCAACACCTTCGATAAACAAGATGCAGCTTATAAAGAGTCTGTATTGCCAGCATCTGTCACTGCGCGTGTTGCTGTTGAAGCTGGTGTCACTGGTTTCTGGGCTAAATACGTTGGTCTGAATGGCAAGGTTGTTGGTATTGATACATTTGGTGAGTCTGCTCCAATCAAAGACTTGTACAAATTGTTCGGTATTACCACAGAAGCCGTTGTTGCAGCTGTAAATGAAGTATCAAAATAATTAACAAATAAAAAAGGGAGAATAACTATGACAATTAAAGTCGGTATTAATGGTTTTGGTCGTATTGGCCGCATGGCGTTCCGCGCTATTGCTAAAGAAGCAGAATTTTCAGATGTGGAAGTCGTTGCAATCAACGATTTGCTTGAACCTGATTATCAAGCATACATGCTGAAATACGACTCGGTTCACGGTCGTTTTGACGGTGATGTCGCTGTTGATGGTGGTAATTTGAATGTTGATGGTAAAACCATTCGTCTAACTGCAGAGCGTAACCCAGCAGACTTGAAATGGGATGAAGTGGGTGTTGATGTTGTTTTGGAATGTACAGGCTTCTTCTTAACCAAAGAAACTTGCCAAGCCCATATTGATGCGGGCGCGAAAAAAGTATTACAATCTGCACCATCCAAAGATGATACCCCAATGTTTGTTTATGGTGTAAACCACGACGAATATGCTGGGCAAGCGATTGTTTCTGCTGCTTCTTGCACGACCAATGGCTTGGCTCCAGTTGCTAAAGTATTGAATGACAACTTTGGCATCAAACGTGGTTTGATGACGACTGTTCATGCTGCAACAGCAACACAAAAAACTGTTGATGGTCCATCAAACAAAGATTGGCGTGGTGGTCGTGGAATTTTGGAAAACATCATTCCATCATCAACTGGTGCTGCAAAAGCTGTGGGTAAAGTCATCCCATCATTGAATGGCAAGCTTACAGGCATGGCTTTCCGTGTTCCTACATCTGATGTTTCTGTGGTTGACCTAACCGTAGAACTAGAAAAAGGCACAAGTTATGACAATATTGTTGCTGCAATGAAAGAAGCATCTGAAGGCTCTATGAAAGGTGTTTTGGGCTTTACCGATGAAAAGGTTGTTTCCACAGATTTCCGTGGCGATTCCCACCCATCAATTTTTGATGCCACTGCTGGTATCGCGATTGATGATACGTTTGTCAAAATTGTTGCTTTTTATGACAACGAATATGGCTATACTGCAAATATGCTACGCGTATTGTGCCATATCGCAAAAACAATAAAATGTTAGGAGTTATCTTCGGATAGCTCCTACGTTTTTCACTGCCTGCTTGAAGAAGCAAACAGCGAAAAACGTATATTAAATATAAATAGAGGGGAAAATATGTCTGTAATTAAAATGACCGACCTAGATTTAGCGGGTAAACGCGTATTGATTCGTCAGGATCTGAATGTGCCAATCGCTGATGGCAAAGTTTCATCTGATAAACGTATCCGTGCATCATTGCCAACCATCGAGCACTGTGTAAAAGCGGGTGCAAAAGTCATGGTTATGTCTCACTTGGGTCGCCCTACTGAAGGCTCACCTGAAGCAGAATTCTCTTTGGCTCCTGTTGCGACGCATATGTCTGGTCTTTTAGGGCAAAGTGTTCGTCTTGTTGACAATTATTTAGGTGCTGATGTTGCTGTAGGTAATGGTGAAGTTGTACTGCTTGAAAACGTACGTTTCAATGTTGGCGAAAAGAAAAATGAAGAATCCCTATCCAAACAATATGCAGCATTATGTGATGTATATGTGATGGATGCATTCGGTACAGCGCATCGCGCTCAAGCATCTACACATGGCGCTGGCACATACGCACCTGTTGCATGTGCTGGTCCATTATTGGCTGGTGAATTGGAAGCATTGGGTAAAGCATTGGATAATCCTGCTCGCCCTATGGTGGCGATTGTAGGTGGCTCTAAAGTTTCGACTAAATTAACCGTACTAGAATCACTTTCAACGATTGTGGATCAATTGGTTGTTGGTGGTGGTATTGCCAACACATTTATCGCAGCAGCAGGCTTGCCTGTAGGAAAATCATTATATGAAGCTGACTTGGTTGAAACTTGCAAGAAATTAACTGCCAATGCAGAAGCCAAAGGTGGCAGCATTCCTGTGCCAACTGATATTGTATGTGCAAAAGAATTCTCTCCAACTGCTAAAGCGACCTTGAAAAAATCAGATGAGTGCCTTGATGATGATATGATTTTTGATATTGGTCCTGATTCAGCAGCAGAATTGGCTGAAATTATCAAAAATGCAGGCACCATTGTATGGAACGGTCCTGTTGGCGTATTTGAATTTGACCAGTTCGGTGAGGGCACCAAAGCTATTTCTTTGGCGATTGCTGAATCTTCTGCATTCTCTATTGCAGGCGGCGGCGATACCTTGGCAGCTGTGGATAAGTACAATATTTCAGACAAAGTATCTTACATTTCAACGGGCGGCGGTGCTTTCCTTGAATTCTTGGAAGGTAAAAAATTGCCAGCAGTGGCTATGTTAGAGGAGCGCGCAGCTAAGTGAGCAAACATATTCGTAGAACAAAAATTGTAGCAACATTAGGTCCTGCATCTGAATCACCAGAGATGTTAGAAAAAATGATTGCTGCGGGTGTAAATGTCGTCCGTTTAAACTTCTCACATGGTACGCCTGAAGATCATCAAATGCGTGCGGATAATGTTCGTGCAGCAGCAGCCAAGCTTGACGTTGTTGTAGGCATTCTTGCTGATATGCAAGGTCCAAAAATTCGCTGTGGTAAATTCAAGACTGGCAAAACCATACTTAAGATTGGGCAAAAGTTTATTCTTGATGCTGATATGCCATTGGATGATGGTGATGATGAACGCGTAGGTCTAACCTATAAAGAGCTTGTCGGCGATGTTGAGCCTGGTGCCCGTTTGTTACTCAATGACGGTTTGTTAATCATGGATGTTGATGATGTGATTGGCCAAGCCATTCATTGTACTGTTGTTGTTGGTGGTGTGTTATCCAATAACAAAGGCATCAACCGTGCTGGCGGCGGATTATCCGCTGTTGCATTAACAGAGAATGATAAAGAAGACATCAAAACAGCATGTGCTATTGGTGTGGATTATGTTGCTATATCTTTTCCACGTGATGGAAAAGATATGGACTATGCTCGTTCTTTGGTTGAAGCTGAAGGCAGTAAGGCTGGCATGGTTGCTAAAGTTGAACGTGCTGAGGCTGTTCTTGATGACAACCTCAAGGCTATTATGGAAGCATCTGATGCAGTGATGGTTGCACGTGGTGATTTGGGTGTTGAAGTTGGCGATGCTGCTGTACCACCTATTCAAAAGAAAATGCTGCGTATGGCACCGAAATATAACTGCCCTGTAATTGTAGCCACGCAGATGATGGAATCCATGTGTGAAAACCCGATTCCAACACGTGCGGAAGTCAATGATTGCGCCAATGCAGTATTAGATGGCACTGATGCGGTAATGCTTTCTGGTGAATCAGCTGCTGGTAATTACCCAGTTGAGGCTGTTTTGGCTATGCATCGCACTTGTATTGAAACAGAAAAACAACGTGTGATGCCATCCAAGCAAACACGCGACCCTCGCTTTCCTCCGCTATCTGTGGATGAGTGTATTGCCCATCAAGCGATGGAAGTAGCTAGGTCTATGCCTATTAAAGCTATTACTGCTTTCACCCATAGTGGCAATACTGTTTTGTATATGTCTAGGCATTTGGGCGATGTGCCAATTTATGCACTTACAACCGAAGCCCATACTTTGGGACGCGTTACCCTATTCCGTAACGTTATTCCGCTATGCATGCCTATAAATTACAACGCTACTGAAGCACCCAAAGCAACACTCGATATGAAGCAAAAAATGTTGGCCGATGGCTTGGCAGATAAAGGTGATTTAATCATCATGACGTTTGGCACACCCATGGGTGAATCTGGCGGCACCAATGCGATGAAAATCGTAAGTATTGATTAAAGAATATTTTTAGAAGTTAGATTTAAATTAGTATTAAAATAAAAGGAGAGAGACAATGGCATTAATTTCATTACGTCAATTACTGGATCATGCAGCAGAAGAAAGCTACGGCATGCCAGCATTCAATGTAAACAATATGGAGCAGGTTCATGCAATCATGGAAGCTGCCGATGAAGCAAACTCACCTGTTATCATGCAAGGTTCTGCTGGCGCACGTGGCTATGCAGGCGAAGCATTCTTGCGTCATATGATTGCAGCAGCAGTTGAACAGTACCCACATATCCCTGTTGTGATGCATCAGGATCATGG
>JAUZQR010000255.1 GCA_030950865.1 Mariprofundaceae bacterium
CACGGCGGCGACATGTTAACGCCTCAGAAAGCGCTACCATACTGTTTAATTTATGCACTTCCACACGGCGTTGATCAATATTTTCCACATTTTCAATCAACCTACGCACCAAGTTCACATCGCCTGAACCATATAACATCAAAGCTTCAGATTCTTGACCATCACGACCCGCACGACCTGTTTCCTGATAATAAGATTCAATAGATTTTGGTAAATCATGATGAATCACAAAACGTACATTTGGCTTATCCACGCCCATGCCAAATGCAATCGTTGCCACAATCACTTTCACACGGTCACGCAAGAAATCATCTTGTACCTTTTCACGTGAACGACCAGGCATGCCTGCATGATATGCAGCGGCACGGATACCATGACGTTGAAGGTTTACAGCCATGTCTTCCACACGTTTGCGAGACAAACAATAAATAATGCCGCAGCAATCTTTCCAATCTTCTAAAAACTGCAAAACTTGCGTTAAAGGCTGACGTTTTTCTGAAACCAAATAACGGATGTTTGGGCGATCAAAACTAGAGATATGACGTTTTGCCTTTTGTAAACTCAAACGATCTGCAATATCTTCTCGTGTATGTTCATCCGCCGTTGCGGTCAATGCCACCATCGGCACATCAGGGAAAGTTTCGCGCAACTCGCCCAAGCGCACATATTCAGGGCGGAAATCATGCCCCCATTGTGAAACGCAATGCGCTTCATCAACAGCAAACATTGCCACTTTCACTTTTTCCAAACGTTTCTGAAAGGTCTTGGTTAATAATCGCTCTGGCGCGACATACAATAAATCCAGTTGACCTGTTTCAAAACGGTCTAAAACATCCTTTGCCTCAGCCGCCTTTAGTGATGAGTTATAATATGCTGCACTTACACCGCAGCGGGTCAGCGCATCCACCTGGTCTTTCATCAATGAAATCAAGGGTGATACAACAATCCCTGTGCCTTCGCGCATAATCGCGGGAATCTGATAACACAGAGATTTACCACCACCTGTGGGCATCAATACAAATGCGTCTTTGCCATCCAATAGAGAGCAAATAATCTCTTCCTGCATGATACGAAATTCATCGTAGCCAAATACATCTTTTAATACTTTTCGAGCTTGTTCTTTTACTTTTTTAGTTGCCATCTTACTATGACAACATGTTTCAGCCCCTATGGCAAGCATAGAAATTAATTTGCCATCAACGTATAATCAATTTGTCTTACAATCGTTTTGTTTATACAGTACACACATGGTAAATTCACCACTTACAAACAAACGCATCTTAATAACCCGTGCAGCACAACAAGTCGCCGAAACGACTGCGCTCATTGAGGCAAAAGAGGCCACAGCTATTGCTTTTCCCTGCTTGGAATATCAAATCCTCAAAGATTCCATCCAGCAAGGTTTGAACTTTACCAAAGACTATAGTGACATCGTATTCACCAGTGTGAACGGCATTCAGGCGGTGTTTGAAAATAATTTAAATTCCATCGTAGATGATTTTCAGGAGAAACATATTGCGGTGGTCGGAACAAAAACTGCTGCTGCATTAAAAAAATACGGTCTCCAAGCCAGCATCATTCCCAAAATATCATCACAACAAGGGCTAATACAGCACTACCAAGAACACGGACTACCACAATCCGTACTGTTCTTTCGAGCAGAAGATGGCAGTGATGAGTTACTTGAGTATTTACAAAAGCAAGGCATTAAAACACGTCTTGTTACGGCCTATCGAAGCTTTTGCCCAACTGATGATAACAATGAAATTCTTACTATGTTGAAAGAAAACAGCATTGATGTCGCCTTATTAGGAAGCTCAAAAACCGCCGCTCATTACCTTCAACGCATTGGCAATCTTGAGCTTGCCAACCGTCCTGTATTGGTCGCTATCAGCCAACAGGTCGCAGATGCTGCTGACAAACTTGGATTGAAGGTGCAGCTTATCGCCAAGCAAGCTAATTTCCCTTCCATGTTGGAGAGTTTGGCTGAATATTTCTCTCAA
>JAUZQR010000256.1 GCA_030950865.1 Mariprofundaceae bacterium
CCCGCCCTTAATGGGTAAAGGGAAAAGTGATAACCTTCAAAATGATGCAAACTCTCTTTTTGAACCAATAATGGTGGCACAACGGGAATATCCAACGCCTCTAACTCAAGCGTAAAAACATGCTCTTCAAGAATTGCCTGATCAGACCAACGCTTGGGCCGATAAAACTTCGCAACCACAAAACTTCCATCATCCAATCCGACTTGATATACACGATTTTCGTAAGAATTTAAGCCCAGTTGATAACCATTACATTCAAATCCAAGGCTTTCAATGGCTTTTAATACTTGTTCAGGTGTTAGCTGATAGAATGAATCCAGAGACTCACTCAATGCGTTTTAACCCCAATAAAAATTCAACATTGCCTTTCGGGCCATGAATCGGTGATTCCGTCACACCCACAACCTCAACACCTGCCAACTCTGCTTTCACAAAATTCACAATTTTATTAACGGCTTGTTGTCGAATATCGTCATCACGCACCACACCTTTTTTCAAATGTTTGGCATCCACTTCAAACTGCGGCTTGATAAGCGCCACGCACCAGCCACCCACTTTTAAAAATGGCCATGATGGCGGCAGCACTCTTTCCAATGAAATAAACGATGTGTCCATCACCAAAGCATCAACCGATTCAGGAATAATTTCAGGGGTTAACAAACGCACATGTGTTTTTTCAAGATTAATAACACGCTCATCCTGCTGCATTTTATAATGCAATTGCCCATGCCCAACATCAACGGCATAGACTTTAACTGCCCCATTTTGCAGTAAACAGTCCGTAAAACCGCCCGTAGAAGCGCCCACATCCAAACCAACCGCGCCCTTGGCATCAAAAGGGAAGAATTCAAGCGCGCCTTCAAGTTTTAACCCGCCACGCGAGACATAACGTAGAGTTTCACGCACTTCCAATTCAATGTCAGATAATACCTTGCGACCTGCTTTATCAGACTTTTGCCCATTTACATAAACAAGCCCCGCCATGATAAGGCGCTGTGCTTGATTGGTAGAGTCAGCTAAACCGCGCTCAAAAATTAAATGATCCAGACGAAGTTTTTTCATTTAGATATTACGAAGTGTTTTTGTGATGGCAGCTTCATCCAATTGCAAATCCCGCAAGATTTCAGCTTGTGTACCATGCTCTGGAAACACATCAGGCATAGCCATATGTTTGAAGCTACCCTGCCAACCATGTTGCAAAGCCAAGCTCGCAATGGCTTCACCAATACCGCCTTGCGCAATACCTTCTTCAATCACAATCAATGGTTTGTTCGATTTCAAATGTTTGCTAATCAAGTCTGTATCCAATGGTTTGATAAACCTAAGATTTAATAGCGTAAATGTGCGACCATCTTCATCTTTAAGCACATCCACCGCAGCTTTGACATCTGCAAAACGTGTGCCCACTGAAATCACCAGACCCGCATCACCTTCACAAACGACTTCAGCCTTCGCAACAGGTAAGACTTTCGGCGCATGCGCTTCCACACCCACACCATTGCCACGCGGATAACGAATGGTACAAGGGCCATCCAAGGTAAATGCCGTTGCCAGCATGTCCTTTAACTCTTGCTCATCTTTGGGAGCCATCACGATCATATTTGGTAGGCTACGCATCATGGCAATATCAAACATGCCCGTATGTGTTGCACCATCGGCACCAACAATGCCTGCCCTATCCATGCAAAACACCACAGATAAATTCTGAATGCAAATATCATGAATGATTTGATCATAAGCCCGCTGCATAAATGTCGAATAAATCGTCACCACAGGGCGTTTGCCTTCAACAGCCAAACCACCCGCAAATGTCACTGCATGCTGCTCGGCAATACCAACATCAAAACAACGCTCTGGATGGCGCTTGGCAAAACGCGATAAACCTGTGCCACCTGGCATGGCGGCAGTGATAGCAACAATACGATCATCGGCATCAGCCAAATCTGCCAATGTATCGGCGAATACCTGTGTATAACTGGGCACTGGATTGCTTGATTTAATGGGTTGCCCCGATTCAAGGCAATAAGGACCAAGCCCGTGCCATGTTTCAGGATCTTCTTCAGCAGGTGAAAAACCCAAGCCTTTTTTGGTTAATACATGCAGTAAAATCGGGCCATGCAAATCTTTGCAATTTTCCAATGTTGGCAATAAGTGCTCAAAATCATGTCCGTCAATCGGACCTATATAACGAAAGCCCATTTCTTCAAACAATGTGCCTGGGGTAATCATACCCTTTACATGCTCTTCCAAACGTTTGGCAACATCCAATGCGCCTGGAAGTTTTTCCAATACACGTTTGGCAGCATCTTTGGCAGATGTATAAGGTTTGCCTGTGATAATACGTGCCAAATAAGAAGACATGGCACCAACATTCGGCGCAATTGACATTTCATTGTCATTCAGAATCACCAAAAGGTTATTCTTACGTGCGCCTGCATGATTCAATGCCTCAAACGCCATGCCGCCCGTTAATGCTCCATCGCCAATAATGGCAATACTATGATGTTTTTTGCCTTTTAAATCACGCCCCACAGCGATGCCATAAGCTGCCGAAATCGAAGTCGATGCATGACCCGCACCAAAAGCATCATGCGCAGATTCTTTGCGCTTGGTAAAACCATTCAGACCACCATATTGGCGCATGCTCGGCATACCAGATAAACGCCCTGTTAAAATCTTATGCGGATAAGCCTGATGCCCAACATCCCAAACAATTTTATCTTCAGGTGTGTTGTATAAATAGTGCAGTGCGATAGATAATTCGACCACACCCAAACCCGCACCCAAATGCCCACCAATCGGAGCCAACGTTTCAATCATATAATCGCGCATTTCTTGCGCTAACTGTGGCAATTGACCACGCGATAAAGCCTTAACATCAGCAGTGCCATGAATGCTTTTTAATAAGGAGTAATTCATTGTCCGCGCTCCAAAATATAATCGGCAAGAGCATGTAAATCTTCACCTTGATGAGGCAAATCTTCACATGCTTTGCGTGCAATACTCCTCAAATTCTCTGCCAGTTCACGTGCCCGTTGCAGCCCTTCAATCGAGACGTATGTGGCTTTAT
>JAUZQR010000257.1 GCA_030950865.1 Mariprofundaceae bacterium
CAATATTGAGGATTTTACCTGCCATAATATTGTTGGTGGCGGCTTTGGCGACGGTGGCATCATCTTCAACCACGGCATTGCCGCCGATGTCTGACACGGTTAAAGGTGAAGTCGGCGAATTACCAAATTGAAACACGCCGCGTTTCATGGTGACTGTTAATGCCCCTGCTAATCCCCCTGTGTTATCCGTATGTTTTTGAATGCGGCCCACCACTTTTAAGCCTGCGGTATTGGATGCAGGAACGGCATTGCCAGCGGCATTGACTGCCCCCATGCCACCTGCAAAACACACCACATTGGCGGCAATCGGATGGGAAACATCATCACCTGCGCGTTCACTTGTATTTCTATCTTTCGTTAAAGCGACCATATCAGCACTCCTCTTTGGCTTTTGATTTTAAATAATCATCAGTAGAAAGACCGAGTTGCGAACACACTGCGACTTCTTCATCCGTCAATACGCCTGCACCTGTGGCGCTGGGATTGCTTTCTTCGCCCAACGGCACCACTTGCACCGCATTTGCGACGAACTGCTCAAAGCCTTCGGCATCTTTTTTGCAATAATCTTTTGCCCAATCCAATGATGCAGGCGCAATCACACCTTTTTCCAAGGCTGCATTGACTTCCACATCAACACGGTTGCTTTCGCGCTCGCCAAGCAAGGCATTTAAATCAGTTTGCACGCGGTCAAATTCGGTGCGCGGCACAAAGCCTGTAACATCCAATTGACTGTTGGCTTCAATAGCTTCGGCTTGTTTGCCTTGATGCGCGGCAATGGCATCAGCAATTTGCAATAGCGTCATATCCTGCTGCGTGTTGGTTTCGGTGCTGCCTGTGTTGCTGCGTAACTTCGTGACAACTTTGTCCAGCTCGCTTGCCATATCGGCATCGGTTGCCAAGGCAGGTAAATTAAGTAAATAACGTAATCGTTCGATCACTTTATCCATCGGGGTCTCCTTTTCTTCTTGAGCATTTGCCACGGGCGTTAAATCGCCGAGGTTGGGGTAATGGGTTAAACCAAAGCCTTTGAGCTTGAGAATGGTTTGGGTTTGCGGATTGACTGAAAAAGCGGGGGATAGATATTTATAGGCTTTATTGCGAATGGCTTGAGCGGCTTCATCTGTCCATTGCACATCTGCCCAAATGCCGTTGGCTTCCAAAACCAGTGACGCTGGATCAATCCAGCCGCTAGCGGGGGCTTTCGCCCCTGTTTTGTCTGCATATATCGAGGCATGGAAATAATCGCCTGCAAATTGTGCGGGGTATTGTGCGGCATGGGCAAGAATGCTTTCACTGTTGCAATGCCATGCTCTGCCATCCACACCGTTGACCATCCCATCTTCGTCAAAAGGAATGAGATGCACATGTTGCATGTGATTTTCGTCCATGCTGTTGGTTTCAATGCTGCAAACTACGCTGTTGGATTCGATGGTAAGGGATGTGTTCTGCCGTTTCATGGTGCGAAAGCTGACGTGGCGATAGATGAAAGGGGGTTTCAAATATTTCGCAACGATAGCATTCCTTGTTCCCATGCTCCTGCGTGGGATGATTATAGGGCGAGGTCTTATGGGTATGTCTTCTATCGTCCTCATGAAATAGTCGATTCTACCCGTTTAACACCCGTTTAATTCTTGTACAATTTTTTTATCTATACCAATACTTAGGTAACGATGGAAAAACGCCTTAGAAGCGATTTAAAGAAACCCCGCAAGGTGTTCTTGAATAAGCTGTTCGATGGCATGTTTATCGCTATCGGAAATCCCCAAGAAAGGGCGGGCTGGAATATCGCCCCAGAGGGCTTTGCCGAATTCATGCTTTGATGCGCCGAATTGTTGAACTGCGGCATATTCTTGCGGTGAGCCAATCAACAACCGCTCACTTGATGCATCATAATATATGCCAGTGGATAAAGCCTTGCCATCGCCAACCAATGGATCACTGCCTGTTTTTCGAGATAAGGTGAGCGCACTATTTTCTTGCCACTTGCTGCCATCGGGGGCTTCTCCATTCACAAAGCGTTGCTTGGTTGAATGCACCATGACTTCACCAATGCT
>JAUZQR010000258.1 GCA_030950865.1 Mariprofundaceae bacterium
AGCAATTAAGCTTTGCAATATATTAATATGAGTTAAGGAGACTTGGATATGAAGAAAATGACCATCGCAATGGGAGCACTAGCAATATTGAGTGCAACAGGCGTTTCTGTAACTACAGCCTTTGCTGGAGAAGAAAGCAAATGTAAAGCTTGTCATACCTTTGAGCAAGGTGGAAAACATAAATCAGGACCTAACTTATTTGGCATTGTTGGAAAGAAAGCTGGCAGCAGTGATTTTAAAAAATATAGTAAATCTCTTGCTGGTGCAGAGTGGGTATGGGATGAAGAAAATTTAAAAGCATGGGTTTGCGACTCTAAAAAAGCCATCAAAGCGTTGACTGGTGATGAACATGCAAAAACAAGGATGGGCAAACAGAAAAAATGTGGTGAAAAAGCAGACAAAGTTGTGGCTTTCTTGAAGACGTTAAAATAATTACTCCTTAAATAGTACGAATAGTCCTAGCGCCTTCCCCCTCCCCCTAGGCGCTGGGGCTTTTTTTATAAGGATGCTTTTTTTTATTTTCGCATATGTCTTCGGATTAAAATAGCATTACCAATGACCACAAGTGAACTAAGAGGCATGGCGAGTGCTGCAAATACAGGGGTAATCCACGCCACCATCGCTGTAGGCACTAAAACAATATTATATGCCAGAGAAAACATAAGATTTTGGCGAATGCTTTTCAGAGTGCGTCTCCCCAAGGCTAGTGCCCATGGAATGTTTTGCAGCTCGCCTCCCATCAATACAATATCTGAGCACTCCATCGATACATCGGTGCCTGTTCCCATAGCAATACTAATATCAGCTTGCGCCAAGGCTGGTGCATCATTGACTCCATCGCCAATCATCAGCACATGCTCACCTTGTTGCTGCAATAGTGAAACTTCGGCAGCTTTATTTTCAGGCAACACTTCTGCGATAACCTGTATGTTTAGCGGCGTATTTTGGGAGAGTTCTTTTTCTAAATAACTTGCAGCGGCTATAGAATCACCAGTTAGAATGGTCATTGATATATTTGATTGGGCTAAATGAGATATAAGATGATGCGCCCCTTTACGCAATTTATCTTCAAGCTGTAATAGACCCAATAGCTTGCCATCGGCAGCAATAAAAATGGCAATGCCCATGTCTTGTTCAATACGATGGCAGGCACCGAGTTGCTCTTTGGTTAAAATAATACCGTGATTTTGTATAAACCGCTTGTTTCCTACCCAAACTTCACAGTCTGCATGTGGCGCTTGTACAAGCCCTTGTATTCCTAGCCCAGCAAGCATTTTTAAGTTATGGGCATCAAAGAAGCCCAGTTCTTTTGCCTCCTGAGATGCACAGATAGCTTTTGCTATGGGATGTGAATCATAACGTTCTATGGAGCCTGCCAATTGTAATGCATAGTTCTGGTCATCAGCGAATAAAATATTACTTACAGTGATACTTCCTTCGGTCAATGTGCCCGTTTTATCCATCACGACATGGCTAATTTCTGCCAGCTTTTCCAAAGCTTTACCGTTGCGAATGAGTACCCCATGTTTGGCTGCCAAACCTGTACTTACAGCAATTGCCATTGGTGTCGCCAAGCCCAATGCGCATGGGCAAGTAATAATCAGCACAGCAGTTGCTGCTAATAAAGCGGTGTTTATGTCAATACTAAACCAATAAAGAAAGGTTAAACAGGCAAGGCTAAGCGTAACGCCGACAAAATAGGGTGCTATTCGGTCTGCCAAATCTTGA
>JAUZQR010000259.1 GCA_030950865.1 Mariprofundaceae bacterium
TACTGTTCAAACAACGGCTAAGTGTTACCGCCCCATTTTTCACTGCGATAATGATCTGAACGCGGGGGTTAGTAGAAGGCATGAATATCTTCTCCAACAACATCAAGGATTTCGCTGACTTGCTCTGCTGACAATTGATTCTCCCATGCCTGCGGTAGACTGCGTGAATCCCGGTGAAATGATCGTGTAACGCCAGCCTCTACTTCTATGCGATTCCCCTGCGTTGATTGCAAAAGAAACTGGCGCATTTTGTCATTGATTGGAATATTCACATGTGCAGATACCGCTTCTATCACCTGTAAAGGTTGATAGCAAAGGTCTTCATGCCGTACCAACAGCAATGAATCCGAAAGCGATTGTATGTGGATCACGATTCGGGACATGATTTTCCAGAGAATTGCAATACTGAGGTGATTGGACGTTTGCGCCTCCTGCCATACACTCCGTGTAATTCCAGAGCCAAAGTCATTGATCAGGCTCGTTTGCCTGCCAAGATGCTGGATATCAAAATGCCAATTCTGTTTCGCAATGCTGCTATACAAGGCGCAAGGATGTTTGACCATGCAAATGGTGGGACAGCCTTTATATCTTGTGATGTAATCCAGCATCAATGTGCAAAATGGATCTTTCCAGATCACATGCTGTGGTGATAGATGTAGTTGATGTCGTAATTTCAAATAACGCCAAGGGAATTGCATGCGTCCACCGCTTATTCTATGGAACAGATATTTATACCACACCTTGTTCAAGCTTGGTTTTTTCAGGGCTCCTTTGGCCAGAAGCGCATCTTCAATAGTCTGTATATATGGAGATGCCTTCATCCCGCTGGTTAGATAGGGATACCAGCAATCCACCTGTTTCAATCCATTGCCGAAATTGAACAACTCATGGATGACACTGATATCGCGATTCGATTGTGCTAGTATCTCCCCCATATAGGTGGTACCACTGCGGTGTAGGCCGCATATCAATATCGGATGTGAAGTTTGCATCTGATGTACTATTTCGAGTATTCGAACATAGTAAATTCATTAGAAAATAGCCGTTGAATCATCGCCTTTTGTTTATCTGAAAGTTCGATATTTTCTGTATGGGTAATGGTTTTTTCACGACCCAATGCATCCGCTTCAAATGGCACGGCAAGCCGCGCACACACATCAGCAAGCTGTTGATGCAAATCCTCATAACGAAGCACAGTATCCACGATGAGTTCACCGTCCACTCCAGTATAATGGCGAAAATCGCTGCGCAATAATCCACGCGCAAAAAATTGTTCAAGGGTAAGTCTGCCATTAGAACGCTTATGTAACATGCGATACTGGGAAATTGATTTCGTATATGGGTTTCTTTCCACACAAAACTTAAAATAATTATTCCAGACATCGTGAGAGACCCGCTTTTTTACAATTTGGGCGGGGATATGATTGTAGAAGCGTATATTTTGATGAAATAATTGCCAAACAAGTCGATTTTTCCGCCCCCGACGAAACAGGAATTCGTCGATAGGATTGCAAAATCCCTGGTAGTTTCTTGCCTTATGCCCGACAACGGGCGGATACAGCGGCGTAACCACATCCTGCTCGCCACACTGCCGTGCCAGACAGCCTTCAATGCTTGTTCCCGCCGTTTTTCCCGTCTTAATAAAAATGAACTTATGTTTGTGTGAGATGATCATGGGTAATTATCGCTAAATAAATGGAATGTATGCTTGGGTGAGATTATATTTCAAATTTTGATTACGTTTGCCAATGACTTTGGCAGGAATGCCACCGACCATACAAAATGGAGGTACATCCTTGGTCACCACCGCACCGCTGGCAACCACTGCTCCTTCTCCAATGGTGATGCCAGGAAGAATCGTTGCACGTGAACAAATCCATGCCCTGTCACCAATGACCACTGGCGAACCTGTGATTGCAAAATCAGGAGATTGTACATCGTGATGCAAAGTCCAGATCCAGACACCACTACTAATATTTACCTGTTCGCCGATGCATAATCCTCTTCGCCCATCCAGCAGGCACTTCTCACCAATAATTGAAGCATTTCCGATCTGAATCTTGCTGGGCTTTCGTAGTTCACATAAACCGTACAAGGTGACATTGCCACGCAATTGTAAACCGAAAACATGTCGATAAAGCCGTGTGCGCACGAATTGTGAGGGTAAATAAGATGTCCAACGAAGCAACAGCATTTGTAAACCACAAAATATTCTTCTAATTGTCATTCTCCTAAGCAGATGCAGGTTTCTAATAATAAAACGTCGATGAATGTTTTCCCAGGCTTTTTCGCAACATGGGAATATTCAGACGATGAAATATTTTACCATAGCCCCAGCGTATTACATCAGATGCCAGCATCTGATTACATATTGGAACTTGATCAATCTCACTCAGCAAGGTGTGTGAACTATAACCTATTGCAGACAGTCTATCTTGGCCAAGCCAGTGGATATAATTCCTAGCCCATCGTTTACGCAACGATGTGGTCATATATTCCTTCCATTTATCCAAGGATGCAGGAGTCACGTGGTTATAGGTAAATGTGCCAGTTGGGTTTCCCAAGCTTCCTCGAAAGTGAA
>JAUZQR010000026.1 GCA_030950865.1 Mariprofundaceae bacterium
GGCGATGGTGAGCAACTATCGTAAAGAGCTGAACACCATGTTCAGCAATATTCAGGCGATCCGCTCAGCGGCCAACGCTGCCGAGAAGATGCAGCGCGCTGAGTTAGCGGTGAAACATTTGAAGTCGAAAGAGCATAAAAGAAAAAGCAACTTTGATCCGAATCATTTACCAAATAAAAGCGAAAAAGCCGATAAAAGTAACAAACCTAAGGTTTCAGCAGAAGAATATGCACTTGCAGGTTTTATTAGCACGCCCATGGCACAACTGGCTGCAAATGGTTTTACATTTGCCAAGCTGGCTGGTGCGTCTGATCCTGCATATTTGGCAGAAACAGCTGAGGTAAAAATCACTCCTGCAATTTTAGCAAAAGCCGCAGCTTTAAATCATGATCCAGTAGCGATCTACAATTGGGTTCGTAATAATCTTGAATGGCTACCTACATGGGGAGCCATGCAGACATCTGATATGACTCTTTCAACGCTGAAGGGAAATGCGATGGATATTTCGTCACTCACCATCGCATTGCTACGTGCATCTGGTATTCCAGCGCGTTACGTGCATGGAACGATTGATGTGCCGCGAGACAATCTAATGAATTGGGCTGGAGGCTTCACCAGTGGTGTGGCTGCTGGAAATCATATTTCATCTGGCGGAATTCCAAGTGCTTCGATTGTGCGTGGTGGCACTATCCATCGATACAGAATGGAGCATGTTTGGGTAGAGGCTGCAATTGATTATTATCCTTCGCGTGGAGTCATCAACCGCGATGCCGATAGCTGGATTTCATTAGATGCAAGCTACAAGCTGTATGATCACGCCGCAGTTGCAGATACCTCAGCCTATGATGCCTATTCTTTTGTTACGCAGACGCAAGTCGCTTTTTCTAGTAAAAATGCAACTACCATCGGTACTTTTATTGCGAACCAGACAGCGCAACTCGACACGTGGATCAACAACAATGCGATTCCAGAAGTAATAGATGCACCAATTGTTCCGATCGAACTTCCACATATTCCATCCGCAATGCAAAATCATATTGTTGCCAGAGGTGCAAGTTATGGAGCATTACCATCTCAACTTGGCTACAGGATTGGCTTTTCATTCCAGACAATAGATCAGTTTGGCTTTGCCAGTGGAGGAACACCGCTCACATTCCCAATGGCTGAATTGAACAATGAAAAAATAACGGTTTCATTTCGTCCTGCAACACCTGCTGATGAAGCAACGATCACTTCATTGATTCCCAGTGGGAAAATTACAGATCTTTCCCAACTTCCCACCAGCTTGCCTGCTTATTTAATCAAAGTAATCCCAGAGCTTCGCGTTAATGGTGTAGTTCGTATGAATGGTGGTGCCATCACCCTTGGGTCAGATATAAACTTGAATATGGCAATAACATATCCATCAACAGGAACAAGAAATTATAGCTCAACTATGGTGGCTGGTGGGTATCATGTTGCTGGGATCATTGGTGGAACTTATGATAATTGGAAAGCTGTTGATGTGATTGATGGCTTTACTACAGATGCTTATACATGGTCACAGGGTAACTTATCATCAGCAACGAATGAACGAGTTCAAGGAACATTGTATTACAGTGGTCTAAATAGTTATTGGGCTGAATATTTAAATTTAATCCGTGTTCAGACTAAAACATCGAGTTCAGCATCTCTCTTGATGCCAACATTTGGTATGTATGGAACAATGCCAAATGTGACGTATTTCTTTGGTTTTCCTCGAACTGTTTCCAATGGTGATGTAATCATGGATATTCCTCATATAGGATCTGTAACCACTCAGCTTAATGGTGGAAGCACGATGCGTCCTTTTATCAACTTAACGGATGGTTTGATATCTTCGATGCTGGAGCATTCGATTTCAGAGCAGATGTTTGCTGACCCTGCAATAAATTCAGAAGCAAGATCGGCTGTCAAGGCAATTGCTGTTGCATCACAACAGGGAATTCCAGTTTTATATATCAATCGGGCTAATTCAAGTATTGAACTGCCAAAACTTCAACTTGATGCAATAACAATAGCTGAAATTCAAAATGCGGTCGCTTCAGGAAAAGAAGTGATTACAACTCAGGCAAAAGTAACCATTACAGGTTGGGTTGGTGGTGGTTATATTATTTATGATCCTGCAACAGGCGATGGAGCATATAAAATATTCAGTAGCTTAAATGGTGGCGGCATGACTATATTTGATTACCTGCTTATTATATCTTTAATCATTTTGTTGGTTGCCCTTGTTGCTCTGATTGTTACAAACCCTGCTTTTTTGATGGCTACAGTGAATATACTTGGTCGCATTGTTCGTCCATTGCAAATGGCATTGAGAAGAGGTTGCTTTGTTGGGGATACACTGATTTATACCCTGTCCAGCGGGATGATAGAAATACAATCCATAAGACTTGGAACAGTGGTAAGGTAGGAGAGAAAATGATGATGAAACTGATAAGTATTGCATTAATTATTCTATGCAGTCAGATAACCACAACGCCACTAGCAAATGCATCCATCGCAATGAGTGCTTCGGAAATAAGCCGTATTGATAAGGAGCCAGTTAGCTATAAAACATGGAACCAGGCGAGTTTCCTTATTCTAAAAGCTGATGGCAGCGACTTGTTTATTGAGATCCTACGTCCCAAATGGTGGTTTCAAAAGCATCAAGTGGAAAAAGGTAAAAGCATTCATTTATCGTTACCTGAAATGGGCGTGAGTGAACTCGCAAAAGTTATAGATGTGAAATCGCTACCTGATTCTTTTTCTGAAGTACCTAATGGTGGTGAAATTGTAACGGGTAAATTTACCCACAAGAATGCATCCGTTATTGATTTATTTTTGGAGAATACCCCTGAAAAGCCTTTGGGAGTAACCAGTAATCATCCGATTTGGTCAATTGATCGAAATGGTTGGGTAAATGCTGGAGATTTGCGAGTCGGCGAAACCTTAAAAACAATTAACGGTGTTACCAAGCTTATAAGGCGTGTGGAAAGAGAGGGAAAACACACAGTTTATAACTTGGAAATTCACCGTAGGCATACTTTCTATGTGGCTGATGCTGGGGTGCTTGTTCATAACACGTGCATTGGTAAAAGTGCAAAAAAGCTTACAACTAATCAAATTGGTGATTTTTTAGGGGCGGGACCAAATTGGCATAAAGGGCAAGCAAAGAAAAAGTTTTTAAAGCAATTCAAGCAACAAATGAAAGGCGATACAAATGCGGATTTTCATATTGATAAGAGAACAGGTGAAATCTTACTTCAAACCAATAAAAGTAAGATTTGGATTCGAACAGGATTGTATTTTTAAATGGTAATATATAAAATAAC
>JAUZQR010000260.1 GCA_030950865.1 Mariprofundaceae bacterium
GTAAAGAATATAACTCTATGCTGCGCTCGGCGAATCATTTGCGCACCATATTGGGTCGTGAGCCAAGTGAGAGTGAAATTGCTGTGCATATGGGCAAAACACCCGCACGCGTTCAGGCACTGTTAAGTGCAACACTACAAACTGAAAGTGCTGATACTACCTTGCATGATGATGGTGATTTTACCTTGTATGATATTACCGAAGATATTGGTGCTGAGTTGCCTGGAGATCAGTTGGATGCATCTATTCGTGATAATATGTTGGCAGACTGGATGGAAAAGCTGGGCAGAAAAGAACAAGAAGTGGTACGCTTGCGCTACGGCTTAGAGAGTCATGAGGATCCATGGACACTTGAAGCAATTGGTCAACATATGGGCGTGACACGTGAGCGTATTCGTCAAATTCAGGTGGTGGCATTGAAAAAACTGCGTTCGTTGATGGATGCGGATCATATTCGTCTCGAGGAGATTATTTGACTTCATCCAATGCTATAAATTTCCGTGATTTTATTCGTGATATTCCTGACTACCCTAAGCCTGGAATTACTTTTAAAGATATTACACCGTTATTGGCGGATGGTGATGCTTTTGGAGCCTGTGTTTCGGCATTAGCTTGCCATATGCCGAGTGATGCGAGCCTGATTGTTGGTGTTGAATCGCGCGGCTTTCTGTTTGGCGCAGCTTTAGCCCAGTTGACTGGTTTGGGCTTTGTACCTGTGCGTAAGCCAGGGAAATTACCAGCCGATGTACATGCGATTGAATATGAGCTTGAGTACGGCATGGATCGCTTAGAAATCCACCGTGATGCTTTGGCACATGGTCAAAAAGTTGTCATTGTTGATGATTTACTGGCAACAGGTGGTACTGCCAAGGCTACGTTAGAGTTGATTAATCAACTTGGCGCTGATGTTGTGGCTTGTTTGTTTGTGATTGAGTTGGCTTTTCTTGATGGTCGAGCGCAGTTGGGTGATACCCCCGTACACCATCTTCTTTCTTATTGATAAACACGTTTTTTAATATATTTCCATAAGTTTCGCCCCATCTTTTTTTCTTTAAAAGAGCATTGATTTGCACACATGCAAACACTGATAAGTCAGTGCGTGCAGGACGCTATTATTGTGGCTATCATGCTGCGTCATTATAGGTGTGCTTTCTTATGACACGGTGATATTATTTATGCCCTCGTAGCTCAGTTGGATAGAGCGACCCCCTCCTAAGGGGTAGGCCACAGGTTCGACTCCTGTCGAGGGCACCATGATTTTTTGAGTATGTGATATACGGAGATAAAATGGACGAAATACTGAATCCTGCAGCACCAGTTCTGATTGAAGATGAGATGAAACGCTCGTATTTGGATTACGCGATGAGTGTAATCATCGGACGTGCCTTACCTGATGCGCGAGATGGTTTGAAACCTGTTCATCGCCGTATTTTATATGCTATGCAAGATTTGGGTTGCACCCATGATAAGCCGTATAAGAAATCAGCCCGTGTGGTCGGTGATGTGATTGGTAAATATCACCCGCATGGTGATACGGCTGTATATGATGCCTTGGTTCGTATGGCACAAGAGTGGAGCATGCGTCATGTGCTTGTTGATGGTCAGGGCAACTTCGGCTCTGTAGATGGCGATTCTCCTGCGGCAATGCGTTATACGGAATCGCGCATGAGTAAATTATCAGCTGAACTATTGGCTGATATTGATAACGATACCGTTGATTTTGGCCCGAACTATGATGACTCGCTCTCTGAGCCCAAAGTATTGCCTGCCAAGTTTCCTTGTTTGTTGGTGAATGGTTCGCAAGGTATTGCTGTGGGCATGGCAACCAATATTCCGCCGCATAACTTGGGCGAAAGTATCAATGCTACGATTGCTTTGATTGATAACCCTGATGCCGATGATGATGAATTGATGCAAGTTATGCCTGGTCCTGATTTTCCAACAGGGGCATTTATTTATGGTCGTAAAGGCATGCGTGATGCCTTTATTTCTGGACGTGGTTCGGTAACCATGCGTGCCAAAGCAATCGTGGAAATAAACAAACGAACCAAACGTTCGTCTTTGATTATCAGCGAGCTTCCTTATCAGGTCAATAAAGCAAAGTTGATTGAAAATATTGCGCATTTGGTGCGCGATAAAAAGCTTGAAGGCATTTCGGATCTGCGTGATGAATCGGATCGTGATGGTATGCGTATTTATATTGAATTAAAACGCAATGAAATTCCTGAAGTTATTCTGAATAACCTTTATAAACATACGCAACTACAATGCAACTTTAGCTGCAATATGCTGTCTTTGGTGGATGGGCAGCCGAAATTATGTGGTGTGCGTGAATTATTATTGCACTTTATTGATCATCGTCGTCAGGTTGTAACCCGTCGTTGTTTGTTTGATTTAAACAAAGCTGAAGCGCGTGCGCACATCTTGGAAGGTCTGCTCATTGCCTTGGATCATATTGATGCGGTGATTAAGCTGATTCGAGCGAGCCAAACGGGTGCGGAAGCCAAGCAAGGTTTGATGGATACATTTAAGTTATCTGATAAACAAGCACAAGCGATTTTGGATATGCGTCTGCAACGTTTGACTGGCCTTGAATATGATAAAATCAAAGCAGAATTTGAAGAAGTTCAAGCTTTGATTGCAGGTTTAAAAGCGATTTTGGCAGATGAAAAACTGTTGATGAAAGTGATTCGTGAAGAATTGGAAGAAGTGCGTGATAAGTATGCTGATCCTCGCCGTGCTGAAATCATGGATGAAACTGCCGAGCTTTCGGTGGAAGATTTGATTACCGAAGAAGACATGATTGTAACTATTTCTAACGAAGGTT
>JAUZQR010000261.1 GCA_030950865.1 Mariprofundaceae bacterium
GATTTTTCTCCATTATAAAGGGTTATAGCATCAAATCTAGGTATCCACTATTATCGAAAGAAAATGTTTCAAGGCTTAAATCGGGAATATAAAAGTAAGTAAAAATAGGCTTATTTTCATTAAAAATCGACAAAATCAGTAAAAAATCGCATTTTCTTCCACATCTTTTGTAACCACCGCATTGGCTCCAATAATCGCACCATCACCAATATGAACGCCTGACAATATCTTTGCTCCACCACCAACCCAAACATCATTACCAATGCTCACAGGCTTGGCAAAACAAATACCTTGCCGTCTTTTTTCCGCATCTTTGGGGTGATCGGAGGTATAAATATGCACCGCAGGCCCAAACAGCACATTGTTGCCAATATGGATAGGCGCAGCATCCAGTAATACACACTGGAAATTGGCATAAAAATTCTCGCCGACATGAATATTCATACCATAATCACACTGAAATCCAGGCTCTAAAACAGCACTGCCCAATGAGCCAAATAAGCGTTTGATATGTTTCATGTTTCCCAAGCTTGGGTGGGCTTGGTATTTCGCACATGCCAATCTAGCACATTCACGTAATTGCCGAAGTTCCAAATCCAAAGCATTATAATATTGCCCTGCGAGCATGTTCTCTAACTCACTCACGGCTGCATTTGATCCCAAGCATTCAAAAATTCTGCCAAATGTGGGCGTTTTTCTGATTCCGAGCTGATATAATTTTGCAAACCCAACACGGCACGGGCATATGCCCCTTCATTCAATGCTCCATTGAATAACTGCCAGCGCAAAAAGATAAGTAACGTCGTGCAAACATCGGTTTCACAATAATTACGAATGCCTTGCACATCTTTTCCTTCAAACATGCCGCGCACATCATCACCTGCTGTTTCTAACTTGCCAGGAAAGCCCAAAGCAGTGGCAACTTCATGCATGGAACAACGTGCCGATGCACCGAAATCGGATAATACTTCCAATAAATCCACATGATATGTGGATGAATAACGCGCATCATAATTATTCCACTTATCACCCTCACTAAACCAGCGTGGGCAAGACATACCATGCACCATGGCACGATATTTCAACACCGGCACATCAAAACCACGTCCATTAAAACTCACCAACCTTGGAGCCCGCGTTTCAATCAGTGTAAAAAAACCATGCAGTAATTCTTCTTCACTGCTATCTGCTTCACCGCCACTGGCAATTTGCCTCACCACCAATTCCATGCCTTCTTCGCCAGGTTCATGAATAAGATGAATATAACTAATCGCAACAATTTGATGAAAAGGCTGACGCGGAAAATCATTACGACCATCGGTTTTTTCAATAAAATAATCAGCCAAGGCATCACGTGCAGCCACATCATCCAAGTCAGGCTGGTTTAACAAACGACGACTCGCACTGGCATCAGGAATGGTTTCAATATCAAAAATAATGGTGTCTCTACGCATGGCTGCCTCCCGTCTTCCAAAGCCGTTCGCCTAGCATATATGCCGAAACAAAATAGGTGAGTATACCGCTGGATACAGCCACAGTTAGCCACAGACCTTGCATCAACTTCGCATCGAATGGGAATACCCATTGTTGTTGTAAAATATAAAGCACTAGCAACATAGGAATACATGCTAATATAGCACGAAACATGCGCTTTAGGCTTGCCGCATCAAGAATTGAACCCTGCCGCTTGCGAATATTCCACCATAATAATCCAACATTGATAAATGATGCCAATGCCGTTGCCAATGCCAAACCCACATAACCCATAGGTTTAATCAATAACAATGCCAATACGATATTGGCGACCACACTGATAGCAGCAAAACGCATCGGCGCTTTGGCATCTTTTTGTGCATAACACGCCATGGATAATACCCTTGCCCAGCAAAAAGCCATCAAACCAACACCATAAGCTTGCAAGGCATGGGCAGTCGCTTGCGCATCATTCAAAGTGAACTTTCCATGCTCAAATAAGGTGCGAATAATGGGTTCTGCGAGCCATAATAAACCCAACATGGCGGGTAAGGTAATCCACGTTAACCATGTCAGCCCTTGGCATAGTTCTTTCTGAGCTTCCTTATGGTTGTTATTGGCAATATGATCAGAGAGTGCAGGCAATAACGCTGTGCCCATGGCAATACCAAACAAAGCCAATGGCAATTGCACAATTCTATCGGCATAATACAAGTACGACACTGCGCCCGTGGGCAATAATGTTGCTAAAATAGTTCCCACTAAAATATTAGTCTGCACCGCCGCAACACCAAGCACCGCAGGACCAAACAAAGCCATGGTTTGCGAAATCGCTGGCATACGTGGTCGCCAGCTTGGTTTGGGAATCCAACCAATACGTTTTAAAGCTGGAAATTGAATCGCTAATTGCAACAAACCTCCCAAAATAACACCAAGCGCCAAAGCTTCAGCAGGGTTTTCAAAAGACGGTGCAAGCACAATCGCTGCAAAGATTAAAGCCATATTTAATAACGCAGGACTCGCCGCTGCAACGGAGAATTTTCGATAGGCATTGAGCACAGCCCACGACATCGCTGACAAAGAAATCAAAGCTAGATAAGGAAACATCCAACGTGCCAAATGCAAAGCTTGCTGCCAACGGTCAGGCTCATCGTGAAAGCCTGGTGCAAAGACCAAAAGTAACCATGGCATGAATACAATACCCAAGATGGTAAACACCAATAAAGCCGCCAGTAGTAACCCTGCAAGGGCATTCAAATAGGCATACGCATCTTCTTCACCTTTTTTGCGTTCTTCGGCAAGAACTGGCACAAGTGCAACCGTAAGCGTGCCTTCGGCAAACATACGACGGAAAAAATTAGGCAGTTTAAAAGCAATAAAAAAAGCATCGGCAAGGGCACCCGCCCCCAATATGCGCGCCAATAAAATATCGCGAACAAAACCAAGAATGCGCGAAAGCATGGTCCAACTGCCCACTTTTGCAGCAGCACGAAGCATGGCATTTCCACGCTTGATTGACTTATTGCTGGCTGAATTCATAATGCGCGACCCTTTTTGTCTTAGCTATTGCCTGCTGCGTTTATTATAACACAGTGGCAAGCGTGCAGAGATAAGCAAGGGATTGCAATCGTCAAGGTTGTAGCTTGGGCTTTTTTGAGTCCATCCAGTTATTTGGCAAAATGCCAAGGGGGTGATGTTGATATGCCAGGAGTACGAGTAAATTCCGATGAGCCAATTGAATTGGCAATTAAGCGTTTCCGTAAACAAGTGGAACGTGGTGGCGTAGTTTCTGAGTGCCGTCGCCGTGAATGTTATCAAAAGCCTTCTATTGCACGTAAACACAAAGAAGCAGCAGCCCGCAAACGTTTGATGAAACGTCTGCGCCGCGTACGTATGCGTGAGAATCGCGAATACTAAGTTTTAGTATAAGTGTTCGATGAATGTACAATGCCGAGCCTTAGTGCTCGGCATTGTTGTTTATAACTAAGCCCAACGAGGAGAGCAGTATGTTAATGCAACAGATTACCGATGCCATGAAACAAGCAATGCGCGATAAAAATAAAGAAAAATTAAGTGTTATTCGCATGTTACGTGCCGCATTAAAAGATAAAGAAATTGAATTAGGCAAAGACTTGGTTGAAGCCGATGTTGTGGCTGTGGCAGGCAAACTTATCAAACAACGTAAAGATGCTGCCTCACAATATACAGATGCCAATCGATCTGATTTGTCTGAACAAGAATTGGCTGAAATTGAATTTTTGAACATCTACCTACCTGACCAACTAAGTGATGATGAAGTGGCTCAAGCCGTGCAACAAGCCATCTCCGAAAGC
>JAUZQR010000262.1 GCA_030950865.1 Mariprofundaceae bacterium
AATCATCTTAAATGGCACTTCCAAATACGATGCCCAACGTTTTAAATCACGCAATGAATATATCGCTTTATTTTTAATTGTTGAGGGCGGCACATTACCCGATTGATGAATTAACTTCGGCAAGTTCACAGGTTGCCATGCAAACGTCACGTTATTTTCTGAAGAAAAACCTGCCAACTGTACCGCAGCGAGATAACTATACGGGCTGATAAAATCAAAATAAAAATCAATTTTTTTCAATGATTACCCAACCTGCTTTGGCACTGGCAGCGTTAAACCTGTCGAATTTCGCATCAATAAGCTTTTAATTGCGCCTGCATTACCCACAACTTTCATACCCAACCCACGCAATATTGGTAAACCTGGAAATTGGCTGGTAAAAATACGATGCAAACCTTCCATCGAACCCATCACACTCAAAATATCGGGCATACGCAGCTTCATATAACGATTGAGTACCGACATATCACCCCAATCTTCACCATATTTCTTGGCATCAACGATTTCCTGAGCCAGCACCATTGCATCCCGTAAACCAAGGTTCACACCCAGCCCAGCCAATGGATGAATGGTATGTGCAGCATCACCAATCAGTGCAAGACGCGGACGCACAAGATGCATGGCAAGTTGCCCTTTAAGCGGAAATGCAGCGCGTTTTCCAACGTCTTCAATGCGGCCAAGCATAGGTCCAAAGGTAAGGTTCAGCTCTTCTAAGAAACCAATATCATCCAGAGCCATCAAGCGTTCAACATCGGGATTAAATTGACTCCAAACAATCGAGCAAAGCCCATCTTTCATCGGCAACATCGCCAATGGCCCTGATGCTGTAAAACGCTGAAAAGCAGTGCCATGATGGGGTATCATCGGACGCACATTTGCTACAATGCCGCTTTGTTTATAGTCGCGAGAATAAACACCAATATCCGCCTGTTCGCGCAACCATGAACGTCCACCATCCGCACCCACAATCAGCGGTGCGGCAAGTTTATGCCCATCTTCTAATTCAATTTGAACATGTCCACTCAACCATTCAACCTTGGCAATCGTTGCAGGGCATAAAATTTCAATATTATCATACGGTAAGAGCGTCTTTTTCAATGCCGCTTGCAAATGCGAATTTTGCACCAGATAACCCAAGGCATCGGATTCAATCTCATCGGCATCAAAACGAATGCCTCCTGGGTGTTGATCATCCCAAATACGCATGCTGTGCATCGCTTCGCCGTGCAGATGTTTCCACGCGCCCAAACCTTCTAAAATCTTCTGGTTACCCAATACAATCGCTGATACACGGCAATCCATGCCCAATGATTCAAACACTGAAGCTTCGCCACGCTCAATCAG
>JAUZQR010000263.1 GCA_030950865.1 Mariprofundaceae bacterium
TGCTTGATTCATTTACAGAAGAAGGGATTTTGGACTGGCCGCATTATACCCGTCCAGAAGTCTTTGAGGGCAAGCGAGTTCCTGATGTATTGCTTAGTGGTGACCATGCCATGATTGAAGCTTGGCGAAGAGAGCAGGCTGCATCACGATCCAAATCATGGCGTAAAGCTGGTAAAACATAGAAAGCAAGGGCTGGGTCAGACAATGAGGGCATATAAATGAGAAACCTATTAGTTTTTTTAGTTCTTTTTTGCAGCTGGGTATCATCTTCTTATGCCGCCACGGAAACCATAGAAGTCTATTTTCTACCATTACATGAGGCTGTACAAGCTGTAAAAACACAGCTTTCCAATGAAGGGAAAGTGATAGAAATTAACTCAAAACGCATGTTGTTGATTGATGACAAGCCCGCACACATTCAAAAAGCCAAAGCTTTATTGAAAAGGCTTGACCAACCTGAGGCTCAATTAACCGTGCAGGTGAACATTGAAGATGTTTCAGATTTAAAAGAATCCTCTATGACTGGAGGTGCTTCTATATCATCTCTATCAGGGGGATGGGTTCAATTGGCTGTGGGACAACAGTTGCGTCATGCATCCCACCGTAGCCGTTATCAGTTGCGTGTGAGTGCCAATAAGCCTGGTCGTATTGAAACGGGGGTTGTTCAGAGTTTTAATCGTGAAATGCGCCTATGGTTAAGTGGTTATGGCGTGGTTCAGAGGCGTAGTGTTGAATTGATTCCGATTACTACGGGATTTTATATTCGTGCGAGATTGGCGGGCGATGGTTTGGTGCATGTGCGTATTGTTCCTTGGATGAAACGCTCCAGTCAATCAGGTTTAGATGATAATCAAGATGTATTGATAGGGCTTGGCTCGAATGCAACACCTGCAATTTCTGACTCTTATTTGCGATACAATGCGAATCCAGTATCCAAGAAAAATAAAGAGATAACTATAGCAGGTGCTGCAACAGAGCTTACGATTGCTCTAGGGGAAGAGGTGATTATTGCAGCGGTTGACCATGATGCGAAAATGTTGGGTGAGGTGTTGCTTGGTCGATATTCTAAAATTGGCAAACGTCAGTTTGTGATGCGTTTGAAGGTATTCAACTAATGAAATGGACAGTTCTGATCAATAGCAAGCTTACAATCTTTAAAATTGTTTAGTGTAGGGTTATTTTTGCAAGATTTTTCACAGGCGCATAAAGAAGTAAGTAAATCGATGACAACCTCAGGGTGGAAAGGTTTGGCAAGGATATAACACAAATGCTTTTCCACAGACTGAATCTGTTCATTGTTCACGTTACCTGTGACAAGTATGATTTT
>JAUZQR010000264.1 GCA_030950865.1 Mariprofundaceae bacterium
CTGCTGTGCCCAGCAATATCTTGAACCAGTTTGGTCGTGACGGATGGAAGATTAATTTATTCTTCTTGACCAAATAAAGCCCCGTTACATACTAAGCGGTATGAACAAGCGTAAACGTGATCCGAAAGCAACCAAGCGAGCTTTGCTAGAGGCTGCTTTTGAAGAAATGCATAAGCATGGTTTTCAGGGTGCAAGTATTTCGCAGATTTTAGCGCGTACTGGTATGACCAAAGGCGCATTGTTTCATCATTACCCCGGCAAATTAGCCTTAGCATATGCAGTTTTGGATGAGATTGTGGAGCCGATGATTGTTGAGATATGGTTGGTGCCACTTGATATTCGTGAAGACCCTATTGTGGCACTACAAATGATGTTGCAAAATTCAGTCAAACGTATGACCAATCAATTAGGTCGAAATGCTCTGCTGCTTGGTTGCCCGTTAAATCATTTTGCACAAGAAATGTCGCCGTTGGATGAAGGTATGCGCAACCGTTGCAATCGCATATTTAGTCGCTGGCAATCGGGAATCGCAGGTGTTTTACTCGATGGACAATCGCAGGGGTTGGTTCGCGCTGATGTTGATGCGGAGAATACTGCGATGTTTCTAATCGCTTCGATTGAAGGAGCTATAAACATGGGTAAACAAACGCAAAGCTTGGCGCGCTGCCTAGAGATGCTACAAGTCTGCGGTGAGCACTTATCATTATATTTGGAAGGTCTGAGGAAGAATTAAGTTTTTTCTTATTGCTTCTACCATCCAGATGGTAATTTGCTAAGCTTCGGGCATGAATATTCAACAACAACTCGCATTATTATCTCGTGGTACGCTAGAAGTTCTTCCCAAAGGTGGTTTGGAAGCCAAACTAAAGCTTGCTGAAAAAGAAAATCGCCCACTGCGTATCAAGGCTGGTTTTGACCCGACAGCACCTGATTTGCATTTGGGACATACAGTATTACTCGAAAAATTACGTCAATTTCAACAATGTGGACATCAAGTGGTGTTTTTGATTGGTGACTTCACAGGCATGATTGGTGATCCAACAGGTAAAAATGAGACGCGTCCACCATTAACCAAAGAGGATGTGCTTGCCAATGCTGAAACATACAAACAGCAGGTGTTTAAGGTATTGGATGTTGATAAAACTGAAGTGCGCTTTAATTCGGAATGGTTTGGAAAGATGAGTGCAGCCGAGATGATTGCCTTGGCGGGTAAAGCAACAGTAGCGCGTATGCTTGAGCGTGATGATTTTGAGAAACGTTATAAAGGTGGTCAATCCATCGCTATTCATGAATTTTTGTATCCTTTGGTGCAAGGCTTTGATTCGGTTGCTTTGGATGCGGATATTGAGCTTGGTGGCAATGATCAAAAGTTTAACCTGTTGATGGGTAGGCAGTTGCAGGAATCGCATAAGAAGACTCCGCAAATTATTATGACCATGCCATTGCTTGAAGGTTTGGATGGTGTGAATAAAATGTCCAAATCACTCAATAATTATGTCGGTATTGAAGATGCGCCAAGTGATCAGTTTGGGAAAATTATGTCTGCATCCGATGGAAGCTAAGAAACAACTGGCAGCGCGTATTGTAGCTCGTTTTCATGGCGAAGAAGCGGGCAAAGCAGCGCGTGATGGCTTTGAAAAGCAGTTTGCCAAAAAAGAAGTGCCTGATGACATTCCTGAAGCATCATTAGTGGTGACAGATGGAAGCTTATGGTTGGTGAAAGCATTGACAGAAGCAGGGCTTACCCAATCCAATGGTGAAGGTATGCGCTTGGTGAAACAGGGAGCTGTTTCGGTTGATGGCGAAAAAGTTAGTGACAAAGATTTCTCACTCACTGTGGGTTCATATTTGATTAAATGTGGTAAACGTCGATTTTTAAAACTGGAAGTGACTGCATGACAGTGCCCTATCAGTTTGAAGTGACTGTATTTCCTGAGTATGTGGATGAGCATTCTGCACCTGATACAGCGCAATATGTGTTTGCTTATCATATTACCATTCGTAATATTGGCAGCAAAAGTGCGCGCTTGATGCAACGGCATTGGGTGATTACCGAGGCCAATGCCAAAGTAGAAGAAGTGCAGGGTGATGGTGTCGTCGGTGAGCAGCCGATGATTAAACCAGGTAAGGAACATGCCTATAGTAGTTTTTGTGTGTTAGATACGCCCTTGGGTTGTATGCAAGGTAGCTATCAAATGTTGGGGGAAGATGGGAAACGCTTTAATGCGG
>JAUZQR010000265.1 GCA_030950865.1 Mariprofundaceae bacterium
CTTCGCACCTTTACGGGGTGGGTCAACAATCAACACATCTGCACCCACAAATGGTGATACATCAAAACGACCAAACAAATCTGCCTGCTGGTATGTGGCTGATAGTTTTAAACGCTTGGCATTAGCATTGGCAGCACGTACGCTGGCAATATTCACTTCTGCCCCCAATACTTGCATTCCTAAAGCCGCTAAAGGCAGCGACAAATTCCCTGCTCCAGAAAATAAATCCACCACATGTTTCGCACCATCACTCCATGCTAAAATTTGCTCAATCATCATGCGGTTTCCACGCTGTTGACCCTGCACAAAATCATCAGGACCAATATGAATAGCAATATCTCCTAGACCTGCTGGAAGCTTGTCATACAATAGATGCACAGGTTTGTTCAATGCTCTTAACCCCTTCTTATCACGGCACCAGCATTGCAACACCATGCCTTGCCAATCTATATCTGGCATCAATTCCATATGACATTTGCCTTCATATTCCAAAACCACATGTATGCCAGTAGATAATTGCACAGCATATACCGATTCAGGAATTTCAAGCACATCACCCATAAAAGCAAGCTGCAATGTCTTTCTTAAGGCTTCCAACTCACTGGTGATAACCATGCATAACTCTGCTTCGATAACATCATGGCTCTGATGTCCACGAAAACCCAATATCACTTGACCCTGCTTATTTCGCCCAATATGCCAACGCACACGCCGTCGATGCTGGCTTTCATCGTGCATATCCATTTGTTGAACTGGCAACCACTGACTATCTTTTGTCATAGCCTTGGAAAAAGCATCATGAACCCATTGAGATTTTACTTCTGCATGCTCATTTGCATGCAAGTACTGCAAAGCGCAGCCACCACAACTTGCCGCTACTGAACATATCGCATGCACACGTTTATGCGATGACTCTTCGACACTTAAAAGAGAAGCTCTTGCCATACCTCGCCGTTTATGAATATTCGATAAAAACAACACATCACCTGGAATAGCTTGCCGAACAAGGCATGTTTTATGGGCGACGTTTTGCGAAGATATATCCACCAAAGCATCTCCACCTGGCAATAAACACCTTACTTTAGCTGTTAAAACATCTGACATCGCTAAGAAATCAGCGAATCAAATCAATCGGGCCAATGGTGATGGGTTCGGGTGAACGAAAACGCAAACGCACACCTTTAATCTCGGCTGGCAGTTTGGATTTAGAAATCGTTACAGCAATATCCACATCATCATCTTCACGAACAAAAACCTCATGCCACTTATGCTTAGCATCCTGCACGGATAATTTTACATAACCACCTTTAAAATTAAGTCTGCCCACACTTGCTTTATGAATGATAACCTTTCGTAATTTCACAGCTTTATCCAAATATAAACGGATTTGACCTTTTTTATAGGCCGTAAAGAGTTCTTTACCACGATAAGACTTTAACGATTCGAAATACAAATGTTTCCCACCCTTGAATTCATGCGGTTTAGAAGTGTCTACATCACCACCATCAGAACGTGTCATTTTGTGAGCAACGGTATAAGTAATTGAACGTGCAACATATTTTGGTTTGGGTTTACTGATCCTCTTAGGTGGCTTAGGTTTTTTAACTATTGCAACAGATTTTACCTGTTTTACCACTGGTGCTTCTGCTTCTTTTTTCACGATTGGAGCAGCTTTAACTTTCGCTTCTGGTTTTACTTCAGGCTGTTTTTCATGCTTCGTAACAATCGTTTTTTGCGTAGCCGGTGTGGATACCATAACAGGTCGTTCTGCAACACTCATAACAGAGATAAGAATCCAGCCAAGCAAGGCTAACATCAAAAATGCGCCGCCCCATGTAGCCACAACTTTCCATTCAACTGCGCTATATTTCGCCCAACCTGATGCAAACGCATCGCTCTCTGGTAACACTGAAGATAGCATTCCAAACAACTTGGAAAACTTCAAACCAACACTTCTCACCGATGCTTTTAATAACCCCTTAGCAATCGAAATGTTTGAGTGCGTGGGAATACTCACTGACGTTTTAGATAAACCAGGAGCCATCGCTTTGTCAGATAATCCTCTAGCAATAATATCAAGTTCCTGATGAACCAATGCACAACTTGCGGGACGGTCATCAGGATTTTTTGCCAACAAACGCAAAATAAGATCTGAAATTTCTAACGGCAAAGAACGATTTAATTCATGTGGGGAAACAGGTGATTCGCGCACCTGTTTTTCCATAATCTCAAATTCACCACCACCTTGTGCAGATGCATCAAAAGGAAGTTTTCCTGTCACCATTTGATAAAGCAAAATACCAAAAGCATACAAATCAGTACGCGCATCAATGGGTTGGTTAAGAATTTGCTCTGGTGCCATGTAACGAAATGAGCCTACCGTTGCCCCACTTTGCGTTAAATCATCATCACCTTTAGCAGGTTTTGCCAAACCAAAATCCATCAGCTTTATATCGCCGTTATCGGCTAATAATACATTAGCTGGTTTTAAATCCCTATGTACAAGACCGATATGATGTGCCGCTTCCAAACCCAATAAAATCGCTTGGGCAATGCGTACCAAATCTGTAATTGCATGTTTTTTCGCAGTCCGTAAATATTCTCTTAAGTTTTTACCGTGTACCATCTCCATAATCAGAGCCATGTGTTCGGCATCTTCATAAAGGGATAATAATGTCACAACATTGGGGTGCATCAACTGCGCATGCATGCGGGCTTCACGTCGGAAGCGCTCTTTTAAATCCTCATTTTGCAATAAATGTGGATGCAAGACTTTAATCGCAACTTCACGGTGAAGCTTCTCATCCGTTGCACGGTACACAATGCCCATACCACCAGATCCTAGTTCAGAATCTAGGCTATATTGCCCCAAATGCGCCGTGCCATTTTTAATCATGCGACAAGCTTAGCAGGTATAGGCATGTTCACACAATCACTATAAAAAACATTCGCCCTAAAAATATGTTTATTTTGGATAACTTTCATCAGTCCAGCCTTAGGTCACGCATACGGTCCAAGTTTCTCAAATAGTCTGGACATGTTTGTTTACCCTTACCCTGCACTAATAATTTGAATGTTTCACCCATGCCAAAAGGTAATAACATGCGTTTAGCATGCGCCAATACCTGCATTGACTTAAGCGAAGCTCCTTGCGCCAAGTCACCAATTGCTTGCTGCAGCATAGGACTTTGTGCCAACCAGCCACCCTGCGTGATAAAAGAACACGGTAATAAACCCTGTTTTACCCCTGCTTTCGCCAAATCAGTAAAATCCACATGTGCGGTCAAGTCACACTGTCCAGGGTCTGCCAGCACATCTTCAATCACTTGATGATTCTTATGCCCCATCAGTGTGCCTTCCATACGGTTGGGTCTATAATACTCTT
>JAUZQR010000266.1 GCA_030950865.1 Mariprofundaceae bacterium
GGGCAGGGCAATCGGGTTTCCATTGGTCAAGGAGCAGCCAATGTAGTGACTGGATTCTTTGGTGGTATGGGGGGGTGTGCGATGATTGGGCAATCGATGATTAACATCTCATCAGGTGGTTTGCGTAATCTTTCAGGTATTTCTGCGGCATTGTTTTTATTGTCTTTTATCTTGTTTGCCAATGAGTTGATTGAGATGATTCCTGTTGCTGTATTGGTTGGGATTATGTTTATGGTGGTGATTGGCACATTTGAGTGGGGTAGCTTTAATATGCTCAACAAAATCCCCAAAGAAGATGTTTTTGTTGTGGTGTTGGTGACGGTGGTGACAGTGTTTACCGACTTGGCAATTGCTGTTGTTGTGGGGGTGATTGCAACAGCTTTGATGTTTGCTTGGAAACAGGCCAAACATATTCATGCACTGCCTAGCATGGAAGGTGAAACAAAAGTTTATACGGTCTATGGTCCGTTGTTTTTTGCATCAGCCCATCACTTTAATGAAATATTTGATCCAAAATCTGACCCAGATGATGTGGTTATTGATTTTGCCAATTCGCGAGTGGCGGATCATTCAGCGATTGAAGCGATTGATAATTTGGCTGAGAAATATACCGAGGCAGGTAAGAATCTGCATTTGCGCCACTTGAGCAAAGAGTGTCGTTTACTGCTTGAGAAAGCGGGTGACTTGGTGGAAGTGAATATTCAGGAAGATCCAAGCTATCGTATTGCTGATGATAAGCTGGCAAGTTAGGGAAGTGCTGATTAACTTATGGCAATAAAATCAACCATTTTCAAAGTTGAATTGGAAGTAACCGATATGGATCGTAACCATTATCAGGACTACCAATTAACGATTGCCCGCCATCCATCGGAGAATGATGAGCGTATGATGGTGCGTATTTTGGCTTTTGCTTTGAATGCCCATGAGTTTTTGCAATTCACCAAAGGTTTGAGCAGTGAAGATGAGCCCGATATTTGGCAGAAAAGTCTGAGTGATGAAATTGAATTGTGGATTGACTTGGGGCAGCCTGATGAAAAGCGTATTCGCAAGGCATGTGGACGTTCTAAAAACGTCAAACTTTATACCTATCAACAGGGCAGTGGCACAGCGTGGTGGCAGCAGTATGCACAGAAACTCGAACGCTTTGGAAATCTTAGTGTTATCAATTTTTCCGATGATGCAGTGCGTCAACTTGGTTTGATGGCAAAGCGCGCCATGCGCTTGCAGTGTACGATTCAGGATGGAAGCCTATGGCTAACGGATGGTGAGCAAGCCGTAGAAATTCAGCCGACGATTTGGAAGTGAAACAATGAAATTTGATCAATATTATATATCCAAAGAAATTAAAAAGAATTTGGCACAGCTTGGTTTTAAACGACCAACGGATATTCAATTCAAGAGCATTCCCTCGATTCTTAATGGTGAGGATGTGTTAGCCATTGCTCAGACAGGTACAGGCAAGACTGCCGCATTTGCTATTCCTGTGATTGATAAAATTCATCGTTTTAAGACCAGTAAACGTTCTTATGGCATCAAATGTATTGTGATGGTGCCGACACGTGAATTGGCATTGCAGATTGGTGAGGTGTTCAAAAGCATTGCGCATCATACCAAAACCAAGGTTTTTACCTTGCACGGTGGGGTGGAACAAGATGCACAAATTGCCAAGTTGCAAGATGGTATTGATGTACTTATTTGTACACCAGGGCGCATGTTTGACCTGATAAACCAAGAAGAAATTCGATTGGATGGGGTGACGACTTTAGTCCTCGATGAAGCCGACCATATGTTGGACTTGGGTTTTATTGAAGATATTAAATATATCAAAAAAATGCTTAAACGTAGGCATCAAACCCTATTTTTCTCAGCCACCATCAATGATGAGATTAAAAAACTGGCATATTCACAGGTGAAGAGTGAAGCGATTCGTATTCAGGTTGCACCCAAAGACAGGGTATCTAAGAATATTTCACATTTTGTGATGTTTGTGGATATGGATGACAAACGCCTGTTTTTGACGCGTTTTATGCAAGATCATCCTGATGGTAAAGTGATTGTATTTGTGCGTACCAAAGTGCGTGCCGAGCGTGTATTAAAGGTGCTTGATCGTGTTGCTATTGATGCGGTGAGTATTCATGGTGATAAAGATCAGCAAGAACGCAGCGAAGCCATGCGCCAATTTCGTGCCAATGAATGTAGGGTATTGATTGCTACAGATATTAGTGCGCGCGGTATTGATGTGCCTGATGTGGGTTATGTAATTAACTATGATTTACCTGAAAAAGCGGAAAATTATGTGCATCGTGTAGGGCGTACAGGACGCGGCATCAATAAAGGTGAGGCGATTTCTTTTTGTAGTTCAGAAGAAAAGCCATTACTTGATGAAATTCAGACTTTCTTGGATAAACCGATTGCGGTGATGAAAGTAAGTAAAAAAGGTTATGCTGAAGTGGTGAAAGCATCTGAAACTGCCA
>JAUZQR010000267.1 GCA_030950865.1 Mariprofundaceae bacterium
TATTCTTGGGTAAATCATAATGCACCACAAAGCGTACATTGGGTTTATCAATGCCCATACCAAAAGCAACGGTTGCTACAACAACCTGAATATCATCTTTTAAAAAACCATCCTGTACGCGTACCCGTTCGGCTGCTGTAAGTCCTGCATGGTAAGCGGCTGCTTTGATGCCAGTAGCTTGCAACTTGTCACTCACCTGCTGCACACGTTTGCGGCTTAAAGCATAAATAATACCCGATTCATTTGGATGTTTTTCCAAGAAAGAGGTGAGTTGTTTGAAGGGCTGATTCTTCTCTAACACGTTATAACAAATATTGGGGCGATCAAAGCTGCTGATATACTTGTTGGCATCTTCTAGCCCTAATACTTGAATAATATCTTGGCGTGTTTGTTCATCAGCGGTCGCTGTTAATGCAATGGTAGGAATATTAGGGAAATGCTCACGAAGTTTACTTAAACGTGCATATTCAGGGCGAAAATCATGCCCCCATTGCGATACACAATGCGCCTCATCAATGGCAAAAAGGGCAATGTCTATATCAGATAAACGGTTTAAAAATTCATCAGACATCAAACGTTCTGGTGCAATATATAATAAGTCAATCTCATGGGCATGTAGTTTAGCAAGTACTTGCCGTGCCTCTTGCGATGCTAGAGATGAGTTGTAATAGGCGGCGTTCACACCATTGGCTCGCAATGCATCCACCTGATCTTTCATCAAAGAAATAAGTGGCGAAACAACAATTCCTACCCCTTGACGAAGCAAGGCTGGAATTTGATAACAAAGTGATTTTCCACCACCAGTAGGCATCAAAACAAAGCTGTTATGACCTATGGTTAGTTGCTCAATAATGCATGTTTGGTTGTCTCGAAATGAGTCATAACCAAAAGTTTCTTGAAGAATATTGAGGGCGGAACTATCGGGCATGGTATTAAAACCTTAGTGTTGGTATTTTAAGAGCTGGGCTCATCGAGGGATATGCTCTTATGTTGGTTAATAATTTCTTGAACTTTCGCTAATACGCTATCGGGGTTAATTGGCTTCACCATAAAAGCATCCATACCAGCCTCACTGCACTCTTGTTCGACTTCAGCCAAAGCATGGGCGCTTAAGCCGACAATAGGAAGGCGCGGCTTGTTATGTTCAGCTTCATCTTGGCGAATGCGTCTGGTTAATTCGATGCCATCCATTTTAGGCATGCGAATATCGGTTAATAAGAGGTCATGTTCGCCAGTTTGAGATTTAACCCATGCTGTAAAACCATCTTCAGCAATATCAACAAGCATGCCCATACGTTTGAGTCGTTTTGCTGCAATGCGCTGACCAATGGGGTCATCTTCAGCAAGCAATATATGAATTCTTTGCGTGGTTGTGGCGGATTGATGATTGATTTGTGGAGAAGGGGAGAGTTTGTTTGTTATTTGGCGAGCATCAACTTGCCAGCGAATATTGCCGCCTTTACCTGCCTCGAAAGGAATGTGGAATGTAAAGCAGCTGCCTGTTCCCAATTCACTATGTACATGAATATTCCCGTCCATGAGCTCAACAAAGCGTTTGGCAATGGTGGTGCCAAGACCTGTTCCTGTATGCCCTGACTGCATAAGTTGAGTCTCTTGATGGAATGGCTCAAAAAGATGTTTAAGCATATCTGATGAGATGCCTATACCAGTATCTGTGATGGCGAATAATAAACAATTATTTGATTGTTTAATATGGATGCTGATATGTCCTTGCTGCGTAAATTTAACGGCATTGCCAATAAGGTTAATAAGTATTTGTCGTAGTCGTATTTCATCGCCAATAATAAATTCAGGAACATCTTCGAGCTGCAATTGCAGTGGAAGATGTTTGTTTCTACAGGCAATAATAAAGGGTGCAATGGCATCGAGCAGGACGTTTTTTAGAGATAGCTCTTTATGGTTAAGCTGAATGGTTCCTGATTCAACTTTGGATAAGTTGAGAACATCATTGACAAGATCGCTTAAAGATCGTGCTGCCTGTGGCGCTAAGGTTAGGTGTTCAAGTTGTTCGCTTGTTAGCGAGCTTGAATCCGCTACGATTAACTCCTGCAAACCAATAATGCCATGTAGAGGCGTGCGTAATTCATGGCTCATCACAGATAAAAATTCACTTTTAGCGTAGCTGGCAGCTTCAGCATCTTGTTTTGCTTTGAGAAGCTCCTCTGTGGATGCTTTAAGATCTTTGTAAAGAAGCATTTGTTTTAATGCATCTTCTATGCGACGGGCAATATCTTGGAACAGACGTTTTTCATCATCATTCCAGTGGCGAGCGTAGTCACATTGGTGTAATCCCAGTAACCATGGTTGCCCTTGATTGGGCTGTAGGGCAATGACCATTTGCGATTGAATAGAGGAAGCTTGAAGGTTGGTTTTATCGTCATCAGGTAATGTGTTCCTATCATCGTAGCACGTTGGACCACGATGGTGAAGGTCACCCTTGAAAATTTGTTTGCTTATATTCCCAACAGGATAAGTTTTTTTTGTAGCTAGAGCACCTGGAAATTCGTCTACGGTATGTTCAAAAGATACGGACCACGAGCTTGCATCAGGATTGCAAGGGTAAAGTAACCAAGCTCGGCTACAGTGAAATGTTTCAAGTAAGGCTTGTAAAGCATGTTGCATACCTTTTTCAATTTCGGGCTGGTGATGAAGAGCACGTTCAATATGATCAACACTTTTTAAATAATGCACATGCGCTTGTTGCTTCTTTTCAGCCTCTTCATTCTCGGAGACAAAAAAGTAACTGAGAATACTGCAAAGCAGGAGTTCAGTTAAGCTAAGAGAGAGTTGAGTTACATTATAATATAGAGGGATATGTTGCAGATAGGCAAAAATAATTCCCGCTAATAGGCTGAGCACATAAATACCAGTCCACTGCGTACCTGCACGTGTGCCCAAAAAGAAAAATGCCACCAAGGGGTAAACAAAAATCCAATAGATACCAGTATTGGCAGCAGAGGGCGCAAATAAAAGAGGGGTGAATACGGCTAATGTAGCCAAGCCAATGGCGTGCTTGATGATTGTTTGAGAGCCACCACGTTTGAGCCATAGGTATAATATAGGCAGGGTGATGGTCACGATACTCTGTACTGCTGCCAGTAGATAAAAACCTAGAAATGTGTTTAGAACGATAAATGATGTTAATGAAACAATCGCAAAAACAAGAAAGCGTGATAATGAACGCTCTACACGTGTTGTTTCTTGTTTTGGAAAATCAGGCAGGTGGTTGAGCATATGGGAGACTATAGGTTAGAGCTGAATAAAAGTGAAATAAACACAGAATAAAAAAGGTTTTTGAGGTTCAAACAAAAAAGGAAGGCCGTGAAGCCTTCCTTTTAAAAGATGCGAATAATTCGCGATTAACGTTTGGAGAACTGTGGAGCGCGACGGGCTTTTTTAAGACCTGCCTTTTTACGTTCAACTTTACGCGCATCACGTGTTAAGTAACCGACTTCTTTCAATTTTGGACGGAATGCAGAATCATATTCAAGCAATGCACGTGCGATACCATGACGAATCGCGCCAGACTGACCTGAAACACCACCACCATGTACATTGATACGAATATCAACGCTGCCAGTTGTTTCAGTCAATGCCAATGGACGCAAGGCTTCCTGACGAATGATTTCAATTGGGAAATAGTTTTCCATAGTGCGACCGTTTACTTCAATCTGACCAGAACCTGATTTAAGCATTACACGAGCAACACTGCGTTTGCGACGACCAGTGCCGCGGATAAAGTTGTCTGCCATTTTAAATATCCTCTTAGTTCAGCTTCAGCGCTTCAGGCTGCTGAGCTGCGTGTGGGTGATCACTACCCGCGTAAACTTTTAATTTTTTCAACATAGAACGACCCAATGCATTCTTCGGCATCATGCCTTTTACTGCCAGTTCAATAATACGTTCAGGAAAGCGTTCACGTTGTTTTTCAAGCGTAATACTTTTTAAACCACCCGCATATTGCGAGTGACGATAATAAGTTTTTTGTGCTTCTTTACGGCCAGTAACTTTAATTTTTTCAGCGTTAATCACAATAACATGATCGCCGCAATCTGCATGCGGTGTGTATTGTGGGCGGTGTTTGCCACGCAAAACTTTTGCTACTTCGGTAGATAGGCGACCCAGAATAAAATCCTGAGCGTCAACAATATACCATTTCCGTTCAATGTCGCCAGGGCGGACAGTCCATGTGCTCATGGTGAATCTCCATAGATAAAACAAACTCAAATCCAAACAAGCCAAAGCTCGATGGGCGGCGCAGTGTATAACGGTTGTGCTGCATGTCAAACGCTTCTTGCGATTTTATTTATGAGCAAAATGATTGTTAGCAATGCCAGCAGCAGTTAGCGTGCGCGACCTTATGGAATCAATCATTATTCATGGCGGTAAGCCATTAAAAGGTACAGTGGAGACCAGTGGTGCAAAGAATGCAGCATTGCCATTGTTGGCGGCAGCTATTCTGGCAGATGGACCTGTTATTTATAGTAGTATCCCGCATTTAAAAGATATTACCACCATGATGACATTGATTGCCCATCAAGGTGCGGAAGTAACCTTTGATGATCAATCTCGCTTGCATATTGATAGTAGAACAGCAGATAAGCCTATTGCGCCTTATGAGTTGGTGAAAACGATGCGTGCATCCGCCTTGGTGCTGGGGCCATTGTTGACCCGCTTTGGTCATGCCAAAGTGAGCCTTCCTGGCGGCTGTGCGATTGGTGCGCGCCCGATTGATATGCATTTGAAAGGCCTTGAAGCGATGGGTGCAACCATTACCGTAGCACATGGTTATATCGAAGCAGATGCGCCCAATGGTTTGCATGGTGCGCATATTGTGTTTGATCAGGTTACTGTAACAGGCACTGAAAACCTGATGATGGCAGCGGTTTTGGCGAAGGGTGAAACCGTGATGGAAAATGCTGCGGCTGAGCCTGAAGTGGTGAATTTAGCAGATTCATTACGCAGTTTGGGTGCAAAGATTGAGGGTGATGGTACACATCGTATTGTGATTCAGGGTGTTGAAAGTATTTCTGGCGGAGAAATTACTGCCATTCCAGATCGTATTGAAGCGGCAACCTATTTGGCGGCAGGCTTAATTACAGGTGGTGATGTTACAGTCACCAACAGTGCACCGCATGATTTGGAAGCCTTTCTTGCCCAAGTTCGTGTGTGTGGCGGTGAGGTTGAAACGGGTGAAGATTGGATTCGCTGTGCCGCCCCGAATCGTTTGCGAGCTACTGATGTGAGTACCATGCCGCATCCAGGATTTCCAACAGATTTACAAGCCCAATTTATGGCAATGATGTGTTTGGCTGAAGGTACAAGTACCATCAGTGAAACAATTTTTGAAAATCGTTTTATGCATGTGCAAGAGCTGGTGCGCATGGGGGCAGATATTCGACTTGATGGACATTTGGCGATTGTGCGCGGCATTGAAAGGCTTTCAGGGGCAGAGGTGATGGCAACGGATTTACGGGCTTCGGCAAGCCTGGTGTTGGCTGGTCTGGCAGCAGAAGGTGAAACAACTATTTCGCGTGTGTACCACATTGATCGTGGTTACGAGCGTATTGAAGAGAAACTGCGTAAATTAGGGGCAAATATTGAGCGCCATAGCGGCAGTGAACAAATGATTCCACAGGTGTTAAATTTCCATGGCTGATATGTTAACCATAGCCCTTTCCAAAGGGCGTATTCTCGAACAAACATTGCCTTTGTTGGCACATGCAAACCTTACGCCTGTCGAAAATGTACAGACAACGCGAAAATTAATGGTGGATGGCCCTGTGATTGATGGAACACAGGTGCGATTTCTGATTATTCGTGCGGCAGATGTGTGTACCTATGTTGAGCAAGGTGCTGCGGATATGGGTATTTCTGGACGCGATTTGTTGCTTGAGCATAAACCGCACGTATATGAGCCTTTGGATTTAAAAATTGGTTGTTGCCGAGTTTGTGTGTGTGGTCCCAAAGAGCTTGTTGAACAAGGCCCACCCAAAGCTGGAAGTCGCATTTGTGTAGCAACCAAATATGATAAGTTGGCAGAGCAATATTATTTATCACAAGGGATTCAAGCCGAAATTATCCATCTATATGGTGGTATGGAGTTGGCTCCTTTGGTGGGTATGGCGGAACGCATTGTTGATATTGTGGAGACTGGAAGCACCTTGCGCGCCAATGGATTGATTGAAGAAACAACACTTTATGATATTTCGAGCCGTTTAATTGTGAACCCAGCCAGTGCAGCGACCAAACGTTCTCTGATAAAACCTATCATTGAACTGCTTCGTGAGGCTGTTCAGCTTCGCGAAACATCCGTGTAGATTTTAAGAATACCTCTGATTAGGAGATTTTGATGGCAAATATTCTTCGTCTTGATGCAAATCAAGCAGATTTTCATGCACAGTTGGATGCATTATTGAGTCGTGAAACCGATACGGGCACAGATATTCAAGCCCTTGTTGCAGATATTCTTGCGCAAGTTAAATCGCGTGGTGATGCTGCGTTATGTGAATATACAGCCAAGTTTGATGGCTGGGATTGCACCGCTGAAAACATGATTATTAGCCGCGAACGTATGGAAGATGCTTGGCACCGTGTATCGGATGAGGATCGTTCAGCATTGCAATTGGCAGTGAATCGCATTCGTGCCTATCACGAACATCAAGTGCAAGTAGATTGGGACTATACTGATGATGCAGGTATGACGTTGGGGCAACGCATTACACCATTGGATAAAGTGGGTTTGTATGTGCCTGGTGGTAAAGCAGCATATCCATCGTCAGTGTTGATGAATGCTGTGCCAGCCCATGTAGCAGGTGTTGAGACGATTGTCATGGTGGTTCCAACTCCAGCGGGTGAAGTGAATGATTTGGTATTGGCGGCGGCTTATATCTCAGGTGTGCAAGAAGGTTATGCTGTGGGTGGAGCACAGGCTGTTGCGGCATTGGCTTATGGTACTAAAACGATTCCTGCGGTGGATAAGGTTGTTGGGCCGGGCAATAAATTTGTAGCTGCGGCAAAACGCCAAGTATTCGGTACATGTGGCATTGATATGATTGCTGGGCCATCTGAAATTGCCATGATTGTGGATAGTGGTAACCCTGAATGGTTGGGCGCAGACTTCTTATCGCAAGCCGAGCATGATGAGGCAGCACAGAGTATTTTGATAGCAACCGATGCAGTACTGTTGGATGAAGTAGCTGAGCATATTGAAAAGCACTTACAGAACTTGTTACGCCAAGACATTGCCCGTACGTCCGTTGAGACGCACGGCGCATTGATTCTTGCTGATAATTTAGAACAAGCCGCTGAAATTGCGAATACTATTGCACCAGAGCATTTGGAGTTGGCAGTAGAAGACCCTGAAGCCTTGTTGCCGCATATTCGTCATGCAGGGGCGATTTTTATGGGGCATTATGTGCCAGAGGCTTTGGGCGATTATGTTGCAGGACCAAATCATGTGCTGCCAACCAATCGTACGGCACGTTTTTCTAGCCCTTTGGGTGTGTATGATTTTCAGAAACGAAGCAGTGTGATTCGTGCGACACCTGAAGGGGTGAAGAATATTGGTGCAGCAGCGGCGCATTTGGCACATCGTGAAGGTTTGCAGGCGCATGCTTTAACCCTAGAACTTCGTTTGAAGGATATTTAATGATTCGAAAAGATATTAAAGCACTTGCTGCTTATCATGTACCTGATTCATCGGGTTTAATGAAGCTTGATGCTATGGAAAACCCATACACTTTACCTGATGATTTGCGTGAAGCTTGGGTAAAAGAATTGGCACAGGTTGAAATTAATCGTTATCCCGATGCGGATATGCGGGAATTACGTGAGCAAATTGCCGAGCAAGAAGGCTTGAAGCCTGAGCAAGTATTGCTGGGTAATGGCTCGGATGAGATTATTCAAATGTTATTGCTTGCCAATGACTCTGGTGTTTGTGTAACACCAGCACCGACATTTGTTATGTATGAACTGATTTCGCAATGGCTTAAACGCTCTGTTGCGAGCGTACCGCTGGCAAAAGACTTTTCTTTGGATGCAGGTCAATTTTTACAAGTTTGTGCGCGTGAAAAGGCAGTGATTGCATTTTTAGCATGCCCGAATAATCCGACAGGCAACCTTTGGCCTGAGGAAACAGTTATGAGAATCACCCAAGGTTTTCGAGGGCTTGTGGTGATTGATGAGGCGTATGCGCCTTTTGCAGAACGTACGCATACGCATTTGATTGCGCCGAATGTGGTGGTGTTGCGCACATTTTCTAAGCTTGGTTGGGCAGGGTTACGCTTGGGCTACTTGTTGGGTGATGCTGATGTGATTACGGATCTAAACAAAGTGCGCATGCCATATAATATCAATAGCTTGACTCAGGCTTCAGCACGTTTTTTCTTGCGGCATAGTGATGTGTTTAAAAAGCAGGCGCGTGATATTTGTTTTGAGCGTAAGCGTATGACAGCATCTTTGATGGCTTTAGACGCGATTGAAGTATTCCCTTCACAGGCAAATTTTATTCTGTTACGAGTGACAGATGCGGATAGTGTATTTGAAGCTTTGAAAGAGCGTGGTATTCTGATTAAAAACATGCATGCACAGGGTGGCTTATTGAGCCAGTGTTTACGTGTTACAGTTGGCAGCAAAGATGAAAATAATGCAGTGCTTGCCGCACTTCGGGAGATCATGTCATGAGTTCTAATGCAAAGCGAGTATCCAAGATTGAACGCAGTACCAAAGAAACATCCATCACATTAAGCCTTGATTTGGATGGTAGTGGCAAGTCTGAATTAAACTCATCGATTGCATTTTTAGATCACATGCTGGAACAAATATCTCGCCACGGATTGATTGATTTAATGGTCAATGCCAAAGGCGATCGTGAAATTGATGACCATCATACCGTGGAAGATATTGGTATTTGTTTGGGTGAAGCTTTGCGAGAAGCTGCTGGTGATAAATCAGGTATTGTGCGTTATGGGCATGCTTATGTGCCGCTTGATGAGGCATTATCGCGTGTGGTATTGGATTTTTCAGGTCGCCCTGGTTTGGAGTACAATATCGACTTTCCGAAAGAGAAAGTGGGTGGTTTTGACATCGATTTGTTTAAAGAGTTCTTCCAAGCAGTGAGTAATCATGGGCGTATTACCATGCATATTGATTGCCTGCGCGGTGGCAACAACCACCATATCATTGAAACTGTGTTCAAAGCATTCGGTCGCGCTTTACGCATGGCACTTGAGCTTGATAAACGTCAAACAGGCATTCCATCCACCAAAGGTTCTCTATAACCCATGTCAAAGCTTGCTCTGATTGATTATGGCATGGGAAATTTACACTCAGTTGCCAAGGCATTGGAAAAAGTGGGCGCAGATGTTGATTTGGTCAAAGATGCTGATGCTTTAAAGAATTATGAACGTGTAGTGCTGCCCGGTGTGGGGGCATTTCGTGATTGTATGACGGCATTGAAAGAAACAGGCTTAGATGTCGCAATTGTCGAACAGCTCAAGCAAGGCATGCCATTTTTGGGCATTTGTTTGGGTATGCAGGCTTTGATGACAGTATCGCACGAATTTGGCTTTTATCAGGGGCTAAAGATTATCCCAGGTGCGGTTAAACACTTTCCTGAATCACATCCTGAACGCGGCTTTAAAATTCCGCATATGGGTTGGAATGATGTGGCTTTTGCTGCGGATAAGCCCATTCACCCCGTGCTTTCGCCCTTGCAAAATAAACAAGTGTATTATGTGCATTCGTACTATTGCACACCAGAGAATCCAGAGCATATGTTGGCTGCCTCATCGTATGGTGATTATCCATTTGCTTGTGCAATTGGACGAGACAATATTGTTGCAGTGCAATTTCACCCTGAAAAATCACAAAAAGCGGGCTTGGCAATGCTTGAGTCCTTTGTAAATTGGAACCTTTAATGAATAAATCGAGCAATACCTTTGAACTGATTCCTGCGATTGACCTTAAAGGTGGTCATTGTGTGCGCCTGAAACAAGGGCGTATGGATGATGCCACTGATTATGGTGATAACCCTGCGGAAATGGGTGCATATTGGCAGTCCTTGGGAGCGAAACGTCTGCATGTGGTGGATTTGGATGGTGCATTTGCGGGTAAACCCGCAAATCAAGAGGCTATTCGTGCTATTTGTGATGTGATGAACATTCCTGTGCAATTGGGTGGCGGTTTGCGTGACTTGAAGATGATTGAAGGCATGTTAAACCTTGGTGTTGACCGTGTTATTTTAGGCTCGATTGCTATTGCCGAACCGAATATTGTCAAAGAAGCCTGTAAAGCTTTTCCCAATCAAGTGTGTGTTGGCATTGATGCCAAAGGAGGCATGGTGGCAGTGCATGGTTGGGATGATGTTACCGATGTGAAGGCAGTGGATTTGGCGAAACAGTTTGAAGATGATGGTGTTGCCGCCATTATTTATACCGATATTGCTCGCGATGGTATGTTGTCGGGGCCGAATATCGAAGAAACGGTAAACTTGGCCAAAGCGGTATCGATTCCTGTGATTGTTTCAGGTGGCGTGGCTAAGATGGATGATGTTACTGATTGTGCCAAGCATGTTGATGATGGTATTTGTGGTGCAATTACAGGTCGCGCAATTTATGAAAAGACCATTGATTTCGAACAAGCTATGAAGCTGTTAAAATAACATGTTGTCTAAACGAATTATTCCCTGTCTTGATGTTGCGCATGGTCGTGTGGTTAAAGGCGTGCAATTTGTTGATATTATTGATGCTGGTGACCCTGTGGAAGCGGCAATTAAATATGATGAGCAGGGCGCAGATGAGCTGACTTTTTTAGATATTCGCGCCAGTCATGAAAGCCGCGATACCTTGTATCATATGGTGACAGAAGTTGCCGAGCATGTGTTTATGCCTCTCACAGTTGGTGGTGGTGTGAAGGCATTAAAAGATATTGAAGGTTTGTTGCATGCAGGGGCGGATAAAATATCCATCAACACAGCTGCGATTTTTAATCCTGAACTGGTGAAAGAGGCGGCAGAGAGATTTGGTTCTTCCACGATTGTGGTAGCAGTGGATGCCAAGAAGGTTGGCAATCATTGGGAATGTTTTACGCATGGTGGGCGCAAACCGACTGGTATCAATGCTGTAGAATGGGCAAAACGCATGTCGGATTATGGCGCTGGTGAAATTCTTCTGACCAGTATGGATGCTGATGGCACCAAAGAAGGTTATGATATTCTATTAACACGAGCTGTTTCGGACGCAATTTCAGCCAATGTAGTGGCATCAGGTGGTGTTGGAACGCTAGAGCATTTGGCAGAAGGACTACGTGATGGCAAAGCTGATGCAGTGCTTGCCGCCTCAATTTTTCATTTTGGAACATTTACCATCGCAGAAACCAAGACTTACTTAGCCGAGCAAGGAATTCCAGTTCGTCAGGTGTAAACCCATCCTGTTACACCTTCTAATATTTTTTCAAGATGCTTTTTACATGCGCTTGTTGTAAGATTTTCGCATGTCTTATTTGGTATTGGCGCGACGCTGGCGACCACAATGTTTTGCTGACCTTGTTGGTCAGGATGTGGTGGTTCGCACTCTTAAAAATGCTTTAAGCTCAAATAGTTTGGCACATGCTTATTTACTGACTGGTATTCGTGGTGTCGGCAAGACGACGATTGCGCGGTTGATGGCGATGTCGGTAAACTGTGCCAATCAGAGTGATGGTGAACCGTGTGGCAAGTGTGGTGCGTGTACTGCAATTGCGGCAGGAAGCCATTTGGATGTGCAGGAAATGGATGCCGCCAGCCATACGGGCGTGGATGATATGCGTGAAATTCTTGATGGTGTGCGTTATCCACCCGTGAGTTTGCGATATAAAGTTTATATTATTGATGAAGCACACATGCTTAGTAAGAATGCATTTAATGCACTTTTAAAAACCCTTGAAGAGCCGCCAGCACAAGTGTTGTTTATCTTAGCCACAACAGAATCGGAAAAGCTACCAGTGACTGTGCGTTCACGTTGCCAGCGCTTTGATTTGCGACGTTTGGGTGTGCAAGAGGTGGCGGACTATTTGGGACACGTGCTAACGCAAGAATCGGTTGAAGCTGAGCCAGAAGCCCTATTAACCATTGCCCGAGCTGCAGATGGCAGTGTGCGGGATGCTTTGTCGTTGACCGAGCGAGTATTGGCATATGCACGCGAAAAAATCATAGCAGAAGATGTGCGACAGGCATTGGGCATGATTGGACCCGAAGTAGTGCAGGGTTTATCTGATGCGATTGCGGCAGATGATGCGGCAGCGGCAGTGTCTGTGGTGCGACAGGCTTCGATACAGGGAAGTGCGCCACGAGCTTTGTTGCTTTCATTGTCTGAATTATGGCATCAAATGGCATGTATGCAGGTGGATGAAAATCTGATTGCCGATGTGCCATCGGAGCAAGTGCAACAATGGCTTGCGCAAGCCGTGAAACATTGGTCTTGGCAAGAGCTTGATTTGCGTTATCAGGTGTTGATTCATGGGCTTCGTGACTTGGGTATGGTGGATGAGCAACGTGGCGTGGAAATGATTGCCATGCGTTTGTGTCATTTGAGTGTGCTGGTTGAAGGTGGTGAGACTTTAGCGCGACATAAGCCTGTGCAAAAAGACGCTTCTGTAGGCGATAAGGCTGTGACAAAAGACGATGGTGTAGCAAAGCAACAGGCTGAAGTGGCGAACCTTCATGTTGAGTCTGCGGTGGATGAGGTGATGCCTACCGAACCTATGAAAGCCATGAAAGAGACGGTGGAAACAAACCCAGCATCCTATGAACGTTGGGAAGATGCGGTTGAGGCATATAGCAAAATACGACCTGGTGTGACGGCTATGTTGGAGCATGTGATTTGCGCTGAATACAGGGAAACACAAGTGCGCTTGGCGCTGGATACACATCAGCAGCGAGCCATTGTGGCGCAGGAGCGTGCAGCCTTTGAAACATGGCTGGGGCGTGAAGTATTGTGGGAAAATAAATCGCAAGATGGTCATGTGGAAACTATTTCTAAAGCCCGTGCGCGGCATGCCGATGAAGAAAAAAAACAACTATGGCAGCAAGCTGAACAGGATCCTGCGGTGCAACTGTTGAAACAAGACATGGATTGTCGTTTGTTGGATGTACAGCCTACGGCGAAAGAAAGCGGAGTGAATGAAAGATGATGAATATTGGCAAAATGATGAAAAAAGCCCAGGAAATGCAAGCTAACATGAAAGACTTGCAGGAAGAATTGGCGAAGATTGAAGTCAGTGGTGAATCAGGCGGCGGCATGGTGAAGGTGGTTATGTCGGGTGATAGGCAGGTTAAATCTATTGTTATTGAAGATGAGTTATGGGAAGAAAAAGATAAATCATTGATTGAAGATTTGGTGGCAGCAGCAGTAAATGCAGCGAGTCAACTGGCTGAAGAGAAATCCAAAGAAGAACAGCAAAAATTGATGGCTGGTTTACCATTGCCACCAGGTTTTTCGCTTTGATGTATCACTTTCCAGGCATGCCTTTGCCGTTGGCACAATTGGTAGAACAATTAAGTGGCTTGCCAGGCATTGGCCCAAAGACTGCGATGCGCTTAAGCCTGAACCTATTATCCAAACCTGAAGAGGAAGTTAAACAACTGGCTGCTACATTAGCGGGCTTGCATCAAGCCATGGATTTTTGTTCGCGCTGCGGAAGTTTTGCCGAGCATCAACATTGTACGGTCTGTGATCAAGTGCGCCGTGATGCTTCGGTGGTCTGTGTGGTTGAGCAGCCTGTGGATGTATTAATGTTGGAACGAGGCCATGGTTTTTCGGGGCATTATCATGTGTTACATGGCCGCTTAAGCCCGATTGATGGCATGGGAACAGAGCAGTTGAATATAGCTGCGCTGGATCAACGCATTGCCGAGGGTGCGATACGGGAATTGATTTTGGC
>JAUZQR010000268.1 GCA_030950865.1 Mariprofundaceae bacterium
CTTTCTTCGTGTGCCAATGGATTGGCTGGATTGTTGTATTGGTCTGGCTTAAAATAACGTCCGCGATCATCCTCATAAATACGGCGCGCTTCTATAATGGCACCATCCGAGCCTTCCAAGGGGTCAGAAAAAATTAAATCGGCACCATAAGCGCGGCAAATACGTTTGCGCTCATCGGAGACATTGCCAGGCATGACCAAGCGAACTTTGTATTGCAATGCTGCGCCAATCATAGCCAGAGCAATGCCTGTGTTACCCGATGTGGAATCCAAAATAGTTTTGTCGTGGGTCAATAAACCACTGGCAATCCCATCCTGAATCATGCGTAGAGCGGGGCGATCTTTTACGGAACCACCTGGGTTACAGCGTTCCAACTTAGCATAGATGTGAATATTGTCTGGAAGATGTTTGCAGATGTTTTTCAACTCCACCATAGGGGTGTTACCAATTAAATCGAGAATGTTTGCCAAGGGAACGTCCTTTTAACTTTGTAGCTATTCAGCTTGCTGTTTATTTTCCTGCTAGCGGCGTTAAAAAATACTCACTTACAGTAGTAAGCTGCGTTTTTTCGCCTTGCTATCAGAAAACACACAGTAACTTGAATCGTTACATTATTTAATATGGCGTATATTGGTGGATTTAGGTGCGGCTGCCAAGCTGTTGGACAATAGCGCATGCAGAGGAGTCATATGCAAATGGCCATGTGACATCTTTTCTTATAAGAAAATTACGCAGTACTTGGGGTGGCATACCTGCCTCACGCAGACTTTTTAGCGTGGTGCTTTGATTGCGTTTTGCTAGACGTTTCCCTTGGCTATCCACAATTAAACGGTGATGTTGGTAGGTGGGTGTAGGAAGCCCCAATAAGGCTTGTAGTAGGCGGTGAATAGGCGTGCTGCTGCGCAAATCTTCACCACGTATAATATGGCTCATGCCTTGTAAGGCATCATCTACAACCACTGCAAGATGATAGCTAATAGCAATATCTTTACGGGCAATAACCATATCGCCCAGTGTTTCCGCTTGTACATGATATTGTTTTCCTTGCTCATCCAGCCAATACATTGATTTGTGTAGTGTTTCGGATGCTTTTTTGACATCCAAACGCCATGCAAAGGCCTCATGTTGCATGCGTTGTTGTCGTTTTATGGCGGAAATATTACGGCAAATACCTGGGTATGGGTCATGCATATCATCGCTATGCGGGGCGATAGCCATAGATTTTATTTCTTGTTGAATATGTTTGCGTGTACAAAAACAGGGGTAAATGAGTTCTAATTTTTGAAGTTGCGAAAGTGCTTTTTGATAACATGCTAGGTGTTGGCTTTGCTGCCGAATTTTGCCATGCCATGTGATACCCAGCCATTGCAAATCCTCGATGATGGCTTGTGTATATTCAGGGCGGCAGCGGGTGAAGTCAATATCTTCAATACGTAACAATAGTTCTGCATTATTGGATAAAGCCCAATGTTGGCATTGCAGTGCTGCAAAGGCGTTGCCGACATGCATCAGCCCTGTTGGGCTGGGGGCAAAACGGGTGCGTTTTATAGGTTTGCACACTTTCTTTGGATAATTTAGCCGTTTTCGGCTTTCTTTTGCAGGTTTATCATACTGTTATCGGTTGTGGGTGGCAAAATGAGTGTTTGCCCTTCTTGAATACGTTCAGGGCGTAGTAACATAGCGATTTCGTCACCAGCTTGTAGGCGTAAATCATCATTGGGAATCAATGATAGACCATCGCGATGAACCGCAAGCGGTTGAATGCCATGCGGAATACGCGCATCACCCATAAGGCAGCCATTGAGCATAGAATCCTCTTTGATTGATTGATTTTCATGCACCAAACGTTTGCGAAACGCTTGGTCTTGCCAATAGGTGGCAGTGTATGGTTTGGCAAATAGACGTTTGGCTTGCAGACGGTGAATAAGCCCATGATGTTTATCGTCACTATCTTCTTGCAGGGCAATATAGACCTCTGGAACGTGGAATTGATCTTTTGCTAAGGATGCAATAAGTAGATTGTGGTCAGATGAGCCAGTCATCACCAAGACGGCACTAACCTCTTCAGCGTGTACGATTTCCAAATATAGTGGGTCAAGGGCATTGCCACGAACGGCTGTAAAACCTGCATGTTTGAGGTTGTTTACAACTTCCCCATTCAGGTCTAAAAAACGAACTTCGCGATCATTGCATAGGGCGCGTCCGAGTTCAGCCCCCATTTGCCCGCCACCAATAATTAAAATCGTACGGTCACTGCCGCCATCAACATGTAACCAGCGGCTTAGTGGTCTGGCAATAAAACCATAAACAAATACTGAAATAATGATGATGATAAAGACCAATGCGACCAATAAGTCTGTTTGTTGGGAGCCAGCTTCGTGTAACACAAGCGCAAACAGTGATGTAATGGCAGCAACGACGACACCGCGTGGAGCCATCATGGCAAGAAAGTTGATTTGTGCGGGTGTTAACTTGGAACCGATGCCAGAACCCCAAGCTGATAAAGGTCTGGAAATGATTGCAAGTAAAAGGAAAATAACACAGCCCTGCCATAGATAGTTGCTTAACAGTGAGAGATCAAGGTTGGCTGCCAGTAATACAAATAATACAGATATGATAAGAATCGACAGGCTTCCTTTAAAATGGCGAAGGCGTTGAAAGTCGGGAATCTTCAATTGTTGTAAGGTTGTCCCAGCCATCAGTACAGCCATAAGCCCTG
>JAUZQR010000269.1 GCA_030950865.1 Mariprofundaceae bacterium
TGGCTGCTACCGCACCCTTGTCTGTCTTTGGTGATGGATGCGGACGATGAAATACACGCCGATCATTAAATAATCGTACGCCAATACGTGAGCCTTCACGCTCACTTATCTCGGCACCCATCTCTAAAAACAATGCTTCAATATCTTTCCAATCAATGTTTGCACTGGTTGGTTGCTTAAAAATTGAAGCCAAGGTCTTTTGATGTTTCTTTTTCATGGGTGAATGGTACTGTAATATAGTATCACTATCAAGTCGAGCATGACCGTGTTCAAGTTTCATCGGACAATAGTGGCTTAGCCTTTTATTTGCGTTGAAAACGAATAATCTGTCGCCGCGATTTTTTGTCAGGGCGTTTATCAGGTCTAGGCGCAGAAGCTGCCAATAGTTTGCGTCGCTCATTGAGTTTTTCGCGCGCTTGTATGCTTTCTTCACTTTCTTGATATAGGGCTTGGGCAATCGTTGCTGAACCACGTTTTTCTGCCAAGCCAAGTACCGTAACCATATAAACATCCAAGCCACGTTTGATTTGCAACACATCCCCGGTTTGCAACATTTTAGCAGGTTTGGTGCGTATGCCATTTAGCTCCACATGACCACCTTTCACCGATTCACTGGCAAGCCCACGAGTTTTAAAAAAACGTGCTGCCCATAACCATTTATCGACACGAACGCTCATACTCCCTTTATCGGACTTCATGCTCATCTCAATGCCTGCCAGCGTTTCTCCAATCGTTTCACCGAGATGGGCACACTGGTCTTTAATGCTTGCGCAAATAGTGAGACACGCAATTCCTCAATCATCCAGCGAAATTCGTTTAAATCATGGTCAATCGCATGTTTGCCCTGCAAAAGCGTGCGGCGTTGCTGATATTGCTGCCAAAACACATCAACCTGCTCCGCCATTTGTTTATCTTTATTCAAATCCCGTGCTGATTTCTCCACGCGAATCATCGCTGCATCCAAAAAGCGCGATACATGCCTTAGCCATGCAATAGGCGTGGCTGCTACAAAACCATCATACACCAATGCGGCACTCTGCTGCTTTACATCTTCTAACATCACCGCCTTTTGAGGCGCTACGCTGGCAGCAATCGCCGCTGTTAGTCGTGCATGGGCTTGCAATACTTCATCGACCATTTTTATGATGCGTTGCCCTTCTTGAATGAGGCTTGCCCTACCTTTTTCCAAACACTGCGCAAAAGCATCGTTGTTGCGTGGCAATTGCTGTGACGAAATATTGGACAAGAAAACCGTTTCAAATATTTTTTCAATCACATCTTTGCGTAATCGTTCAGGCTCTCCCATCAATGCCGCGAACATCATCATCGACTTCATGGCTTTCATCTGCTGATCAAGCATTTTAACCTGTTGATACATCGCCAACATACATAATCGGCGCACCCCCCCACGCATCGCAACATCTGCTTTATCGCGGCTATCAAACATCTGAATCGCCACACTATCCTCAGTATCCAACAGGGCAGGAAACAATTGTAAATTTAAACCCTGTGATTTTTTTGTCACCAGCTCGGGAAGCGCATAAAAATCCCAAGTTTTGATTGCTTTACGTTCCAAGGAATGACCCACAACCTCTTGCACCTGCCCTTTTGAAAATTTGCGCTGTAGCTCATATAAATTGTCACTTTCAGCGATTTTTTTCTTGCGTGAATCCAATACACGAAAGTTCATCAATAAATGTTTTGGAAGCTTCTCCAAACCCCATTCATCCAACGGTACATGCACACCTGTCATACGCTCAAGTTCTTTTGAAAATGCAGGTAATAATGCTCCTTTACCAACATCCATGGCAGATATTGCTGCTTCTGCAAACTGTGGTGCTGGCACAAAACTACGGCGCAATGTTTTTGGTAAGCTCTTAATCAATAAGGTCAGCTTCTCTTGCAGCATGCCCGGCACCAACCATTCAAACATTTCTGCTTCCAATGCCCCCAACATGGCTTGCGGCACAAGCAAGGTAATGCCATCGGCATGATGCGATGGGTCAAAGTGATATTCATAGCGCAAGCGCTGCGCACCAACTTGCATACCATCAGGAAAATCAGATGCATCAATACCTGTGTCTTGTTTTGCCAATAAAATAGCTTTGCTCAAAAACAACAGTTTGGGATGTTTATTTTCTTCTTGTTTGCGCCATTGCTCAAATAATTTTCCGCTGTATACATGTTCGGGAATCAATGCATCAAAAAATTCAAAAATCACCTGCTCTTCTGCCAACACATCACGTCGCCGTGATTTGGCTTCCAGCTTTTCCAATTCGTTGATTAACTGTTTGTTGTGCTGGGCATATTTCCCATGTGTACGATATTCACCCAATACCAACGCATGGCGAATAAACAGCTCCCGCGATAATATCGCATCAATCGTCCCATAATTGGCAATACGCTTCGCAACCACGGACAAACCAAACAAGTTCACCCGCTCATAAGCCAGGACTTGCGCACGCTTGGATGACCAGTGTGGTTCGGAATATTCCCGTTTAATCAAATGAGGAGCCAATGTTTCCAGCCATGCAGGGTTAATCGGCGCGAGGGTACGTGCATAAAGTTTACTTGTTTCAACCAAACTTGCTGCCATCAACCACTTCGGTGGTTTTTTATACAAAGCAGAGCCTGGAAACAGTGACAGTTTTAAGTTGCGTGCGCCAAGGTAGTTTTTCGCCTCATCTTGCACCGCAATATGCCCAAGCAAGCCTGCTAACAAACCACGATGTATCTCATCAGCTGTGGCAGATTGTTGATTTGGGACTAATTTAAGCTCGCGCACTATGCCCAATAGTTGCCCATGTAAATCATGCCACTCGCGCAAACGAACATAGGATAAAAAATGTTTCAGGCACAGTTTTCGCAACTGATTCTTGGAATGATGTTTGGCTTGTTCGTGATACCATTCCCACAATTTTAACCAACTCATAAAGTCCGATGTTTCATCGGTAAACACACGCTGTTTTTCATCGGCTTTCTGCTGTGCATCCATCTGTCTTGAGCGCGGATCCTGCACCGATAATGCCGCAGAAATAATCAACACTTCATGCAGAGAACGTTCTTCATGGGCTTGTAATAACATTCGCCCCAAACGTGGATCAACGGGCAAACGCACCAGTTTTCTGCCAATTGGCGTAAGTTTTCGTGATTCATCCACTGCCTGCAATTCATGCAGCAAACGATAACCATCCGAGATGGAGCGCGATTCTGGCGGATTCATAAAAGGAAACTGCGCCACATCACCCAAACCCAAACTCGCCATTTGTAAAATGACACTGGCAAGATTGGTTCTTAAAATCTCTGGCGCTGTTTGCTCACTGCGCTGGCTAAAACTTTGTTCATCATAAAGACGAATGCATACACCCGCAGCAATACGCCCACAGCGACCAGAGCGTTGATTCGCACTGGCTTGAGAAATCGGTTCGATAGGCAATCGCTGCACTTTGGTACGTGTGCTATAACGAGAGATTCGTGCCAGACCTGTATCAATCACAAAACGAATGCCAGGCACCGTCAATGATGTTTCTGCCACATTGGTTGCCAAGACAATACGTCGCCCACGGTGACTCTGAAATACCTTATCCTGCTCACCTGCTGAAAGCCGTGAGAACAGTGGAATGACCTCTGTATTTTTCATGGCATGCTGTGCAAGGGCATGGCTGGTTTCACGGATTTCTCGCTCACCTGGCAAAAATACCAATATATCGCCCAAAGCTTCCATCCGTTCTACTTCATCGACTGCTGCCACGATTGCCAATGGTAAATTATTATCCAAGGCATCTTCATCACCTACAATGGGGTGATACAATATATCTACAGGGTAACTACGCCCAGAGACTTCAATCACAGGTGCATTATTGAAAAACTTGGAAAAATGCGCTGTATTAATCGTTGCAGAAGTGACAATCACCTTCAAATCAGGGCGTTTGGGTAGCAGTTGTTTGAGATAACCCAATAAAAAGTCAATATTTAAGCTACGCTCATGTGCCTCATCAATAATAATGGTATCATATTGCTCAAGTCGCGTATCACCTTGAATCTCTGCCAACAAAATACCATCGGTCATCAGTTTAATATAACCATCTTTTTTGCTGTGGTCAGAAAAGCGAACTTTATAACCAACATGCTCACCAACTTTACTTTTCAGCTCTTGGGCAATGCGTGTCGCAACACTTCTTGCCGCAATCCTTCGCGGCTGGGTATGACCAATCAACCCTGCAATACCACGTCCAAGCTCCAAGCAAATTTTAGGAATCTGCGTGGTTTTTCCTGAGCCAGTTTCACCCGCCACAATCACCACTTGATTGCCTTCGATGGCCTCGGATATCTCTTTTCGTTTGGCCGATACAGGCAGAGCTTCAGGATATGAAAGCTTGGGTATTGCCGCTTTCCTTCGTTTATATTGCGCCAAGGATGTTTGAATACATTGATTAACATCCAAGAGGGCTTTATCAATGGGTTTTCCCTGTCTCAAACGATGCCCTAAACCATGCAATCGTTTGGATAAAGCACGGCGCTCAAATAACATACATGTCGCAAGTTCTGCAAAGCATTGCTTGATTTGTTTTTGTTCAGAAACTGTATTCACCCGCGCACTCTGTTTTTTATAAATGAATAGGTCTATATTTGCGCCATGATACGCACGGAAAAATTAAGTCGTCACTTTGATGGTGTTGTAGCATTAGATAATACCGATATTCACATCAAAGAGCATCAAACAACCGTCATTATGGGTGGTTCAGGCTCTGGCAAAACGACATTATTGCGTTTGCTGGCAGGCTTAGAATGCCCGACATCGGGACATGTTTGGTATGGTAACGACGATTTAAACGGTATGAACCAAAAACGTCTTTATCAATTACGCGCTCGTATGGGCATGGTTTTTCAATATTCCGCACTGCTCAACTCTTTGAGTGTATACGATAATGTTGCCTTTCCACTGGCTGAACACACTCAGTTGGATAAATCGGTTATTCACACCATGGTCACCATGAAACTTGAACAAGTTGGTCTGCGTGGATTTGAGAATTTAATGCCATCACAACTCTCTGGCGGCATGGCAAAACGCGTGGCTTTCGCTCGTGCACTCGCCATGGATCCAGAAGTTGTTTTCTTTGATGAGCCAACCTCAGGATTGGACCCTATTTCAGCAGGTGTTATAGCATCCTTAATTGGAGACTTAACCAAACGCACAAAAATGACCTCAATTGTGGTAACCCATGATGTACATGCAGGGCTTGATATTGCCGATCATGTTATTTTATTATGGCAGGGAAAAGTCATTGCAGAAGGCACATCCGATGTGATTCGTCATAGTGAGGATGAGCGTGTACGCCAATTTATTGAAGGTCGTCCCGATGGACCTATTCCATTTTCACGCAGTGAAACTTCATACATTGAGGATTTATTGCATAAGCCTGGCACGGTGAGAATGTCATGAGTCAAACAAACACCACACAAAACAGTATTATATCATTTTTTGGCTATTTGGGCCGTTGGTTCTTACGCGCTATTGAAAGCATGGGTGATGCCGCAGTATTAAGTGCAATATCATTGGCACACCTATTTCACAGGCCATGGCAAGGCAAACATATTGTGTTACAGCTCTACGCGCTAGGCGTTGGCTCATTTATCATTATTGCCATCACGGGTGCTTTCACAGGTATGGTTTTATCACTTCAAGGTTATTATACACTGGCAAAGTTTGGCTCAGAATCTCTGCTTGGATCAGGTGTTGCATTGGCAATTATTCGTGAATTAGGGCCTGTGCTCGGCGCTTTTATGATGGTTGGGCGTGCTGGCTCAAGTATTACTGCTGAAATTGGTATTATGCGTGTCACCGAGCAGTTGGATGCTTTGCAAATGATGGCAATCAATCCTAAAGCACGTGTCATTTTGCCGCGAATCATTGCCATGATTATCGCGCTGCCCATATTGGTTACGATGTTTGATATTATTGGATTGGCTGCTGGCTATGTGGTTGGCGTTGAATTGTTGGGCGTGAATGGCGGTGCTTTTATTGGTGAGATGATTGCCAAAATTACACCCATGGATTTATATGCAGGCTGGGTAAAAGCACTTGGTTTTGGCGTATTAATCGGCGTTATTTGTACATATATGGGCTATCGCGCAACCCCTACAACAGAGGGTGTGGCCAAAGCCACAACACAGGCGGTGGTTGCAGGATCGGTCGGCGTACTTGTACTCGATTATATTCTGACATCATTTTTCCTGTAGATAAAAAAAGAGAGGGGCAATATGCAATCCTATCGCAAAACTGAAATTACCGTGGGTATCTTTGTATTCCTTGGCATCATGGCTATGGCTTGGATGGCAATTAAATTAGGCCAAGTCGGTGGGCTAGGCTCATCGGGTTACAATGTATCTGCAACATTTGAAGATGCTGGTGGTTTGCGCGCTGGTGCAGATGTGATGTTGGCAGGTGTCTCGATTGGGCGCGTTGCATCGGTTCAAT
>JAUZQR010000027.1 GCA_030950865.1 Mariprofundaceae bacterium
GCCAAAATAAGACAAGCGACCAGACTGGTAAGCAAAAACACTTATTGTCCACCTTTGGCAAGCAGATCAAACATACTTATATAACCCGCAAAACCTTCACCATTCACTGCATCTGGCATGAGTTTGCATGGTGTATGCGCCAGCTTACATAATTTCCTAGCAGTAGAGCCATCATGATATGGCTCTAGCCATATGCCTTGTACATGATTCTTTGGGATGCTTGCCACCAATGCATCCAAATGAGATGTAGAAGGTTCAATGCCAGGCTTAGGCTCTACAAAATCACTTACACTCAGCCCAAAACGCTGCGTTAAATAGAGATAAGAATCGTGATAAGCGACAAAAGGGCTCATGGCTTGCAAAGATGCTTTCCAAGCTGGCATATGTGCATTGATTTGCTTGGCAAAGCTTGTGGCATGTTGCCGATAAGCATCTGCATGTGTTGGATCAAGTTGGGATAAGCGTTCTGCAATAACCTGTGCCAACCGTACGCCATTGATTGGATCCATCCACCAGTGCGGATTGCCCTCTGGATGAATATCGCCCAATTCACGGGTGATTTTCCCTTGTGGCTTACCCAATACTTTTGTCAGTACATACCGACCATCCAAATAACCTTTTCCACCAGAGTGAATAGCATCATTGCGCGAAGCTTCAATGAGCGGTGGCAACCAGCCAATCTCCAAGCCAAGCCCTGCTGCAATCAACAAGTCAGCACGAGCAAGATGACGTGCCAACGTTGGCTTGGGCGGCACAAAATGCGGGTCTTGCCCGACTTGTGCCAATACTTTCACTTCAGCAAATTCACCTGCAACCCCTTGGGCAATTTGTCCTAAAGCTGGCAAGCTAGCGACAATGCGTAATGCTTCAGCACTGGCTACTGTTTGTTCGAGCATCAGTGATCCAAGCATGAATACTGCAAGTAATATCAATCGTTGTATCTGTTTCATATCAGTATCTCCTTAATAGCTATGTGGACGATGTGGCCCAATAGCCACAACCCATCGAAAGAATGCTTCATTTGCACTTTGTCCAATGCCAAGACCTAGATTAGCCGCCGTTTGCGTTAATGCATTGCGAGTATGTTTATATTGTAGGGTAATGCTCTGAAATTCACTAAGCTTCCAGCCAACCCCAGCGCTATAAGCAGATTCATTACTGATACCGACATTCATATGGCTGAAATCGTAACGTGAAAAAGCCAGCCAATTCCGATTAAAGTCGTATTCACCAAGCAGGTAAGCACCATCGGTTATACTTTGAGCTAACCCTGTACCTTTATTGGTGCGGTTGCGGTTCCATTCGCCCTGTAAAGACCAGCCGCTGTGATTAAACTGGCTATTCTTTAATGCGAAGTGCCCACCGAAAATATCACTGCGACTACCACCTGATATGCCATTGCGCCCATTGATGTAGGTACTTCCAAGTTCCAGCGTTGTCGCATCATTCAAATCCCACATGCCCGTCCAACGTGCCATGCCACCAAAGCGATTGTTACCTGCTGGGTCAAATGCCACATCATTGGCATTCTGGAAAAAACCAGCCATCAACGAATGTGCCGAATCACCAAGATAAAATGGGCGATCTGCAAATACCCCTTCCCCAACCAGTTTTTCAACTCCGAATAAATTAACCAGTCCATTGGGGATATCTGCATAGACCAAAGCATGCGGATGAATTCCATTAGCGCGCCCTATCGGAATAAATTTTCGACCCACTCGCAAACGGATACTCTCTGGCAAATTAGCTGTTAAATACCCTTCTTCAACTGCCATACCACCATTGGCGGCTGTGGCAGTGACATCCAAACGGGTGTGAGCATCAACGGCTGCGCCAAAAACAAATTCGCCTTCGGATAAAGGTAAAAAGCTATTTTTATGCACGCCATTACCACCCTGCATGGATGAG
>JAUZQR010000270.1 GCA_030950865.1 Mariprofundaceae bacterium
TCACGCTTGCGTATACATGGGCGATTGCTTCAGGTGCAAGTGCAGTGAATATTATGTGGGTTTTAGGTGTCACAGTGTTATTGTTTACGATGATTATTTCACGTTTTTTGCCACCAATTCGTACGAGTTAGCTTAAGTTACAGGTGTGTTGTTTTAATCCTTTATCCTATTGAGGTTTAAATTTCAGGATTTTTTCATCTAATGCCAGTAAGCTGCGCACTGCCTGATATTTTACCCATACTTGGAGATGTTGTGTCCGAAAATATTCGTGAAATTCCGTACAATTATACTTCCTATTCTGACCGTGAAATTGTTAGGCGATTTTTAGGCGAAGAGTTGTGGGATGATTTGAATGTGTTGCGCGAGCAACGTCGTACTGGGCGTTCGGCACGCATGTTGTTTGAGATTCTTGGCGATGTTTGGGTGATTGAGCGTAATGTTTTTTTAAAAAATGATTTATTAAAACACCCCAAACGTTTGAAGCAAATGCGCAAGCGTCATCAAGAGCGTTTACAGCGCATTGCCAGTGGTGCGGCGGATAATCCACGGGCACTTAAGGTGGAAGCTTGTACCGAGCGTATGCTAAATGAATTTTATGCATGGTTTGACGAAGAGCCAAAAAAACGGCGTAAGACCAAAAAAGTTTTATCAAAACATGTGCATCCGAACAATATCCATTTTGATGCATTTACACTAAGTCATCATGCAACCGATGCGACTGATTGGCGCTCGCATGCACCGTTTTGTGTGGTTACCCCCGATACCCCTGATGAAATCCCTGGTTTGGTGCGTGCTGTTGCGGATATGGGTTTGGTAATTATTCCGCGTGGTGGCGGGACTGGTTTGTGTGGTGGTTCTGTGCCGTTATCGAACAATGCTGTGATGATTAATGTCGAAAAATTTGATCATATTGGCAAGGTTGAAACACGTAATATTGGCGAGAAAGGCGATGTGCATACCATTACTGCATGGGCAGGCGCAGTAACAGGTAAGGTGATGGAGGCATCCAAACCGCATGTGTTTGCCACTGATCCAACCAGCCTTTGGGCGTGCACCATTGGTGGCAATGTGGCTTCCAATGCGGGTGGTAAACACGCCGTTATTTGGGGAACGTGTGTTGATAACCTTCTAAGCTGGAAGATGGTAATGCCTGATGGCAACTGGTTAGAAGTTGAGCGATTGAACCATAATATGGGCAAGTTGCATGATGAAGATGAGGTGACGTTCAAAATTACGCGCACATCGGGTAAAGATGGTAGCCCTATATCTGAAGAGACAATGAATATTGCAGGCTCAATTTTCAGAAAAGAAGGCTTGGGCAAAGATGTAACACGCAAGGCGATGGGTGGTTTACCAGGTATCCAGAAAGAGGGTACAGATGGTTTTATTACCGAAGCAACGTTTGTCTTGCATCGGGCATATGATGTAACACGTACAGTATGTTGTGAGTTTTTTGGGCAACAGCTTGATGATGCGACCAAAGCATTGGTGGGCATTAAAACCCATGTGGATGCGATGGATGCAGCATATATTGAAGGTTTTGAGCATTTTGATGAGAAATATGTCAAGGCGATTAATTATGTCAGTAAATCGACCCGCAGAGAGCGCCCACGTGTGGTTCTTCTGATTGATATTTCAGGTGATGATGAAGCTGCCGTTGCACAGGCATGTTCAGATATTTGTACGATTGCATCGCAAGGTAACGGCGAAGGGTTTGTGGCGATTTCCAAGGAAGATAGAGGTCGTTTTTGGGGTGATCGTGGGCGTATGGCAGCCATTGCCAAGCATACCCGTGCTTTTAAAATGAATGAAGATGTGGTGATTCCATTGCCTCGATTATCGGAATACAATGATTATGTTGAGCATTTAAACATTGAGAACTCCATTGCCAATAAACTCGATATTGTTGCGGCATTGGCTGATTATCTTAGTGAGACCAAGCGCCGATTAAACTCGGATAATCAATTGATTCGCGAAGAGTTAAATCTTGAAGATGATGTGTTCTTAGAAGATAAAATTGATGAATGTCTGCAAGTGGTGGAAAGCGCGCAACAACATTGGCGGCGTATGCTGAAAGGCTTGGATGAGCCTGCCAAAGATATGGCTGATTTGATTGATGTGAAATTGGGTGAAGCAAGCTATAAAAAGACCGAATCATTGTTCCGTGTGATTCAGCGTGCTGATGTTCGAATTTCGTACCGCAAAGAGGTTGAAGCCCCGTTGTTGGACCGTTTACGTGGCAATGAAACCTTGCTGGAAAACATCAAAGCTATTCATCAGCGTGTGCTTTCTGGACGTGTGGTTGTAGCAACACATATGCATGCTGGCGATGGCAATGTACATACCAATATACCAGTTAATTCCAATGATTATATGATGATGCGTAGGGCACATCATGTGGTTGAAAAGGTGATGGCAAAGGCTGAAGCGCTTGGTGGTGTAATTTCGGGTGAGCATGGTATTGGCATCACCAAACTTGAGTATCTTAGTGATGAAGTGTTGCAGGAAACCGCTGATTATTTGAAAAAAGCCGATCCTGACGATGTGTTTAATCGTGGAAAATTACAGCCTGGTTTGGATTTAAGCCTGACTTATACACCAAGTTTTAATTTGCTCGAACATGAAGCTGTGATTATGGAGGCTGCTGATTTAACTGAGCTTTCTGAAGAAATTTCGCCGTGTTTACGTTGTGGTAAGTGCAAGCCTGTGTGTAATACGCATTTTCCGCGTGCCAATATGCTCTACTCTCCACGCAATAAGATTCAGGCTTCAGGCTCGATTATTGAAGCCTTTCTATATGAATCGCAAACAGGCACGGGTATTTCATTCGAGCAATTTGAAGGGCTACACGATGTGGCAGATCACTGCACGATTTGCCATAAATGTGAAGCACCATGCCCTGTAAATATTGATTTTGGTGTTGTGACTGAGAAAATGCGTGCTTTACTGAAAGATAAAGGGCAATCACGCCTTAATTTGGGTTCAAAATTAGCGATGGCATTTCTGGTGATTAAAAATCCTGATGCAATTCATATCATGCGTGAAGTGGTAATTCGTTGGGGGTATGCAGGTCATCGTTTGCTGCATAAAATGGCGAAAATCATTGGTCTGGTGAAAGAAATACCTGCTGCCAAGCGCAATTTGGATGGGGTGCAGGCACAAATTATTAACTTTGTAGAGCGACCTTTACCAAGCCTTCCATTGAGTACAGCACGTCAGCAGTTGGGCATTGAATCGCGTGATAAAAACATGATTCCTATTTTGCGTGACCCGAAAAAAGCCAATGGTCGGGCAGTGTTTTATTTCCCTGGTTGTGGTTCGGAGCGTTTATTCTCACAAGTCGGCTTGGCAACTCAAGCCATGCTGTATGATTTGGGTGTGAATGTGGTGTTGCCACCATCGTATTTGTGTTGTGGTTATCCAAGTACAGCATCGGGTGATCATGCCAAAGGTGATCAAATTACCTATGATAATCGGGTATTGTTTCACCGTCTGAAAAACGCGTTGTCGTACCTTGATTTTGAGGCGGTCGTGGTATCGTGTGGCACATGTTATGATCAACTGACCCGTTATCAGTTGCAAGAGGTATTTCCGAATGCGCCATTGATTGATATTCATGAATATTTGATGACGCAAGGGGTGAGTGTGGATGCTGCTGATGGTGTGCAGTATATGTATCATGAGCCATGTCATACACCACTCAAGCGCCATGGTTCGGAAGCTGCGATTGAGTCTTTATTAAGCAAGCCATCAGTGGAATCGGAAGATTGCTGTGGTGAAGCGGGCACATTGGCAGTTGCTCACCCTGCGATTGCTGGAAAAATAAGATCGCGTAAAGAAGAGCGTATGGCCGAGGCTAGTGAGGCGTTGACTGAATTAGGCGAGGGCACTCAGAAAATTCTGACTTCTTGTCCATCTTGCTTGCAGGGCTTGAGTCGTTTGGAAGGCGAAAGCGGAGTTGAAGCTGATTATATCGTGGTGGAACTTATCAAACAGTTGCATGGCGATGATTGGCAGAAGAAGTTTGTGCAGCAAATCACAGATGGCGGTATTGAACGCGTTTTGATGTAAGTATTGCAGTTGTTTTTGGATGTTAATTTTTATTGAGACCGTAGTTCATTGACTTGTATGGCTCCCACTTCTATTATGTACGGTATTACAGTACGTTTTTCGGGTGATTCATATGAATAGTATTAGTGTGAATAAATTTAGAGAGAATATTAAATCATTTGTGGAACAAGTGGTTACAGAACATTTACCGCTTAAAGTAACACGTAGAAGTGGCGATGATTTTGTTGTTTTAAGTGCAGATGATTGGGAGCGAGAGCAAGAAACATTATATGTTTTACAAAATAATGATTTAATGAAACAGATTGCGAATTCAGTCGCTACACATGCAAAGGGTAAGGGGTATAAACCTACGTCAGGGGAGCTAGGGGAGTTCTGAACAAGTCATGAACTCGCACTCTGCGTCCAGAATGCCCAAACTCTGC
>JAUZQR010000271.1 GCA_030950865.1 Mariprofundaceae bacterium
AATCAAACTCATTAATCTCAATACTTCATTCATTCTTTGTACCAATATACATGATTACATTCTCATCATTCACTGCCACAACAACACCACGAATGCTTTCGCCTTTTTTCAGGCTATGCTCTTCTTTCAAAGAGGCCTCAAACATTGCTTTAAAGTTTTCTTCTTCTGGAATCGTCACGTTCTCAACAGTCTCTTCTACATTTGCTTGCACATTTTTCTCTACAGCTTCTTCCACTGCTTGTTCCACAACTCGTTCTTCTACCATGGCTCTTGTTTCCACCTATTAATAAATTCTACAAATTACTCAAAACTCAAATAACATCCATCAAATGGCATGAATCAAATCACGTCGCTCCAAAACAGCCAAAACTCGGTCAACAACTTCATCCACACGCATAATTGTGGAATCAATTTGAATCGCCTCTTTCGCCCGCTCAAGCGGTGCGCAATCACGCCCTGCGTCACGCTCATCTCGTGCCATCAATTCATCCGCTACCTGCTCAATGGATAATTCCTTATCCTTCACATGCAACTGTGCCCAACGTCGCCGCGCCCGCTCACGCTGACTGGCGGTTAAAAAAAACTTTGCCTGCGCATCTGGCAACACAACCGTACCAATATCGCGACCATCCATTACACAACCTGACAACGCTATATCGCGCTGCACATCAAGTAACAATGCCCGCACTTTAGGGTAATGCGCCACCTGCGAAGCCAAGCTGCCGACATCCTCACCACGTAGCTGGGAAGTGCAATCATTGCTTTCAAAAAAGATGCCTTCCGCACGCCAGTCCATCTTTGGTAACACTGCCTGCAAAACCTGTAACACTGTCTGCTCATCCATTAGGTTCACATCCGCCTCGGCAGCTTGCCAACCCGCAAAGCGATACAACAGCCCTGTATCCAATACAGGTAAACCCAATTCTTCACCCACAAGCCTTGCCACTGTGCCTTTACCTGAACCTGAAGGGCCATCCATCGCAACTTGCAACCCCTCAATCGATTTCCAATATAAACCAGCCACTTACTTATCACTCCAACGAACATTCATGCCCAACGATTGCGCCAAAGGCACAAAGTCAGGAAATGATGTCGCAATCGCTGCTGCATTTTTAATGGTAATTTCAGCCTCTGCACATTGTGCAGCCACCACCATCGCCATGGCAATCCTATGGTCGCCACGCGCATCAACTGTGCAGCCTCCTTGCAACAAACCACCCACAATGATTGCACCATCAGCTTTCTCTACAAAATTTACACCTGCCGCCTGCAAAGCCGCAGCCATCACTGCAATACGGTCAGATTCTTTGACACGCAACTCTTCTGCTTCAGTCAATTCAAATGTGCCATTGGCAAGACTCGCCGCAGCAAATAGCACAGGAAACTCATCAATGGCATCTG
>JAUZQR010000272.1 GCA_030950865.1 Mariprofundaceae bacterium
ATTGATTCACGTTACAATGAATATGCTGTTACCCTAAAGTTTAATAATAAGGGTGCCCGCACCTTTGATAAACTTACCAAAGCCAATGTCGGCAAACGTTTTGCTATTATTCTTGAAGGCGAAGTGAATTCAGCCCCTGTGATTCGCGAACGTATTTCTGGTGGTACAGCACAAATTACAGGTAGCTTCTCGCCTGATGAAGCCCGTAACCTTTCGATTGTCTTACGTGCCGGAGCCTTACCAGCACCTGTAAAGGTTGTTGAAGAACGCTCTATTGGCCCCAGCTTAGGTCAAGATTCAATTGATCAAGGCTTTAACTCTATTATTATTGGTTCTATCTTGGTATTAATTTTCATGATGGTTTATTATCGCTTATTTGGTCTTATAGCTAATGTCGCTTTAATATTCAATATGATTCTTTTAGTTGCGGCGATGAGTATGATTGGTGCCACGCTTACTTTACCAGGCATGGCAGGTATCGTATTAACCATTGGTATGGCAGTCGATGCCAACGTACTTATTTTTGAACGTATTCGAGAAGAGCTACGCATCGGAAAAACACCACTGGCAGCCATTGATAGTGGTTATGGCAAAGCTTTTCTTACCATTGTTGACGCCAATATCACAACGCTTATTGCTGCAATTGTGTTGTTCCAGTTTGGTACAGGCCCTGTGAAAGGTTTCGCGGTAACATTATCGGTTGGTATTATCGCTTCGATGTTTACTGCCATCATGGTTACACGTGCAATTATTGCCTATTCCACTGCCAAACGTGACCGCATCGAAAAGTTGAGCATTTAGGAGATAACCATGCAACTTATTAACCCTGATTCAAATATTGATTTCCTTGGCAAGCGCAAAATTGCCCTTGGTCTATCTGCTGTATTGATTATTATTTCACTGCTGGCGTTGGTCCCTAGTATTCGCGGGCTTAATTTCGGCATTGATTTTACAGGCGGAACATTGGTCGAAGTAAAATTCAACCAAGCGCCAAGCATTTCAGATGTGCGTACATCCATTACCCCTGCTGGCTATGGACAAGCCATCATACAAGAATTTGGTAGCCCTGAAGAAATTTTAATCCGTGTACAGAATAAAGAAACAGAAGATTCATCCAGTATTAGCAACGCTATTTTGGCTGGTTTAAGGTCACATTTTGGTTCTGAAAATATTGACATGCGCCGTGTTGAATTTGTTGGTCCACAGGTTGGAGATGAACTTACACAGGCTGGTATCAGCGCTGTGGCTATCGCTATGCTGGCTATTTTTATTTACGTCACATTACGTTTTGAGTTTCGCTTTGCAGTGGGTGCAGATGCAGCCTTATTGCATGACATTACGCTTGTATTGGGTGTATTTGCCATCACAGGCAACGAATTCTCACTACCCGTTGTTGCCGCAATTCTTGCCGTGATTGGTTACTCTTTGAACGATACAATCGTGGTATTTGACCGTATCCGTGAAAACCTTGAGGCCAATCGCAAACGCAAACATCCAGAAGATGAAGTAAAAGTGTGTAATGATTCAGTCAACCAAACATTGGCTCGCACATTAATGACTTCATTTACAACCCTATTGGTTGTATTGGCTCTTTTCTTCCTTGGTGGTGAAGTGATTCATGGCTTTGCATTTGCATTGCTTGTAGGCATCTTGGTTGGTACCTACTCATCTATTTTTATTGCCAGCCCAGTGATGTTACAATTGAAAGGTGTATGGCAAACTTCCGAAGAAGACTTAAAAGAAGAAGAAGCGCGCCCATAATGCTACTTCATGCTTGAAGGCGGTTCTTTTCAGGCTGATGTCTCACCAGACATCATTGCTGGCACACCCTTAATCCGTGGTTATGGCGATGATTATTTTAGCATCGCTCATACCCGCTACACCAATGGCATAAGCATACATCAAAATCATATCGAGTCCCCTTGGGGGCCTGAACGCTTGCGAGAGTTGGATATGGAACACCTGCAACATATATTGAATCAACCACCAGAAGTGTTGGTGATTGGCACAGGTCGTCAAACTTATTTTCCAAGTGAAGTCGTATTACAAACACTGGCTGATGCCCATATTGGTTTTGAGTGCATGGATTCACGCGCTGCTGCACGAACTTACAATATTCTTGTTGCTGAAGGACGCGTGGTATCGGCTGTTTTCTTACTTCCAAATGCTCGAAATTAATACAACTTTTAAGAAAAATATCACATGCTAAATTGACATCAACAACGAACCATCTAGTTTCTACCTGAAAACAACTATTTCATAACGCAAGGATGAGTCGTATGGATACAATTATTGGTATTGATATTGGTTTTGGGTTTACCAAAGCAACAGATGGTAAAAACTTCCACGTTTTCAAGTCTATTTATGGCGAAGCCATTGATTTTCAGTTTAAAGAATCCTTGTTAAACCCCAATGGTCAACAAGATGAACACCTACAGATTGATGTTGATGATGCCTCTTATTTTGTAGGTGAACTCGCCGAACGCCAGAGCTCCAATCGCCAATTTACCTTAGACCAAACCCAGTTTATTGCATCATCCACAAAAATATTAGCATTGGCAGCGCTCACACATTTTATGAATAACGATAAACAATCATTTAAGCTCGT